>NZ_JBMDYO010000001.1:0-286491 GCF_049310885.1 Pleomorphochaeta sp. DL1XJH-081 | reverse complement strand
TACTACCGTCACCGTTGGTGTCGCCAGCGATATCGTCGTTCGCACTGGTAAGGATAACCGGTCTTCCCGTGGCACCCCTGGCTTTCAACTTTCCAGCGACTTCCAGACCGCTACCCGCATCGAACTTCAACACGACGCCCTCGGCCAACGTCATAACTGCACTCTGGTTGATCTTAAGACCGCCACTGTTATAGGGGAGATTGTCGTAGGAACGTAGCGTGAAGTCGACTTCATTGACATTGCCATAACTCAACCGTATACCGTGGTTTTCGATTGCTGTATACCGGTTGTATTGCAAATTGGTAAAGTCAGATGAGGGAGATTGTACTTGTGCGATAAAGGAAGCACTGTCAAGGTCACTATGGGTGATCGTAGGCTTGGAATCGTTGAAGAGCTGGATGATACTTCCAGCTGTATATGCTATCTGGCTCTGCTCGATAATTGGTGCTGCGTTCCCGAGAGTATACAGGGCGGAATTACGCCATGCACCTTCAAGAACGATTCTGGCGCCTGCATAGAGGACTCTGGCATGATTCAATTTGGCTTTTGAGCCATTGTTAAAGATAATTCCAATCCATGAACCTTCCTTGGTAGCATTTTCGCTGGTAAAGACGACCTCCCTTCCAGCCGAACCACGGACATCAAGAGTTCCATTGACTTGGAACTTCACATTATCTTTAAACCGTAAGAGAACACCTTCTTCAATGACTAAGGATTTACCTTCTGCAACTGTGATATCGCCAACTACTGTATAGGGGCTGTCGGCGGTTGTAAGTACACCTTCGATATTCCCTTTAAGCTCAGATTTCGATACATTGGCGGGATTGTCCTTGAAAGGTGCCATCCGGACAGCTTGATTACCATCCGCAGTAGCAACATCTTTGGCAATCGGGTATACCTTGGGTCGTTCGGCTTCTTCCAATTCGAGTTCAATCTTCTCTACTTCATCAACTGGAATATCGTAAGTGTGGGGATGTGGTGTCTCTACCCAGATATATCCGGGTTCAGGGTCCACCGATGCTCCGAGGTAATTGATGGAGAATCGTGTGGTTTTATTTAAATCCTTCGGAGAAAGTACACCGATACCTAAGATGTACGTATTACCCGCCTCTAAGGATACTTGTAACGACTCAGCTGGGTTCCCATTAATCAAATTATCCGCAAGTGCATCATCCTGATCGAAGCTATAGATGCTCATATAGAGCGGAAAGCGAGCGAAATCATCATGGATAATTTCAAATGTACCTGTCTCTTCTGCATCGAACAGGATGATCAATGGATCGGTAAGTATAATGGAGAATGGCCAATCGATGAGATTTACATAGGCCACGCCATCGGCATCAGCTTGGAAAACGAACTCCTCTGGAGGCGTCGCAGGTTTTGGAGGCTCCGGTGGAGGAGTTGGTTTTTGTTGGGGTGCCGGTGGTGTTGGTTCCGGCTGCGGTTCAGAAGCCGGTTCGGAGGCCGTCTCCGTAGGGTAGGAATAGATGGGTCTAGTAGGACCAAGGAGGGAGGAACATCCTCCCAAAGCAAAGATGAGGATAATCAACAGACTGACTATCAATGGTTTTTTTTGCGTTTTTTTCATCACGCCGCCTCCGAAAGTTATTGTTTTATGTCACAATGGTAGCATAGAATCTAGATTTTTCGATGGAAAAGTGAAAATATTATCGATTGGAAGGATGCAAAGGAACGCAGACGGTATTTAGTTGTACTGGTATTGCAAATAGTAATGTGATAAGAAGAGGTTAGAATTGAAAATGACAGGAAAATTTATTCGCTTGTTATTGGTCATAGGCTCTGTCCTTGCACTAGCCTATGCCTTGGTTCTATTTCTATTGGCAATGGATTCTTTCGAATCGGATACTATTGCCTTACGTGATATCCTAGGCTTCGGCATCCATAGTGTCCCTTCTTTGATTGTTATGATTTTGGCCTTGGTTGGATGGAAAACCCCATTGTGGGGTTGTCTTGGATTTTTTGCCGTAGCTGTGGGTTTCCTCCTATTCTTCGGGGGAGGGTATGATACCATTTCCTTCACTATGATTACGGGAATTCCCCTGGTACTTGCGATCATCTATGCTGTGGTATGGTTCGCATCCCGAAAAAATATGAAGGAGCTTTAGCTTGAAAAAACGTTATATTGTTTTATTGGCAGTTGTTGTGATCATCGTAATCAGTATTTTTGTATTTCGTTCTTTTGTCAGACAAGCTGAAGAAGGTTTGGATCAGTTATCATCGCTTACCATCGACACCCCCGATCTACAAAGTATTCCGGACGGGACCTATGAAGGCTCGTATGAGGCGTTTCCTGTAAAAGTGGTTGCCCAAGTCCAAATCCAGAATCAGAAGATCACCAACGTTGAATTGTTGGAACATAGAAATGGACAAGGAAAACCAGCGGAAGCACTCACTTCTCGGATAGTTGAACAGCAGAGCGTGGAACTCGATGTTGTTTCCGGAGCAACCTATAGTAGTATGGTGATCCTTAAAGCGGTTGAGCTGGCTTTGACGCAATAAGTCTTATTTGACAGCGATTACATCTGCCGTTTGGCAAAGGCTATGGCAGCATCGTAATCATCCCTATTGGGATGACCCCATCCGTAGATGAGGAAGCTTCCCCAGCATACGACCTCTTCCGTTACCACTTCAATACCCTTAGCGACCAAAGCAGCACGGATCTCTTTCTGGAAGAATTTCCGGCTAGCACAAGAGGTAACCAAAGCCACTCTCTTTACCTGTCGTGGATCCAGGTTTTGTACAAAGTCGATGAGATCTGGGTTACTCTTGCCTCCGTAGATTCCTCCCACGATGAACAAGAGATCCACTGCCTCGAGTTTTGGATTGTCCTTCGCATCGACTGCCTCGATCTTTAGATTTTCAGCCATTGCCTTCGCGATCTTACGTGAATGTCCAGTTTTGGTTCTATATACGATCTTTGTATTCACCCGTTCCTCCCTATTCACTGTTTACTTGTATAATTTCGAAACCGAACTCTGCCTCGTTGTAAGCAGCCGTGCTATACGGGGAAAGTGTCGGTACATGAAGCTGGCGAATTTTCCCAACGGGGTCAATGTCATCTCTGCGACTCTTCTATCGGTACATGTTACTACTTTCTCTGCAACCGATTCTTGTGATGCTGCACGATTGCGATGCTGTAGTGAAATTGGTGTCCCATCCGGCCCAAACAATCGTTTTTCCGGATCGTTTTGCGTCATTGCCACATGGACTATACCGATATGCACACCAGAACCGGATAATTCACAACGGAGCGATTCTGATAGTACCTTAATTGCGGCCTTGCTTGCCCCATAAAATGATGTGTAAGCGAGGCCATATAAAGCCATGATACTGGAAATAAAGACTATACTTCCCCTCCGTTCTTTGATCGAATTCAGAGAGCTTTTGATCATATGCAGACTTCCAAAGTAGTTCGTATCCATGATCTTCCGGGCAACGTCGACAGTGGTATCTTTAATAGTGCCACGCATTGACACACCTGCATTAAGAATAAGGATATCGATGCCTCCATAATGGGAGACTATCGTAGTAATGATCTTATCACATGCTTCGCAGTCGGTGACATCAAGCTGAAAGGCGAGTATATCGAATCCTCTAGCCTTGAAAATAGATTGGCAAGTATCCAATGCCGTAGCATCTCTCCCAAGAATCACCAAACGGTATCCGCGTATACCATAGGCTTCTGCTATTGCCCTTCCGATGCCCTTTGCTCCTCCGGTGATCACCACCACCCGGTTGTTCTTGTTGTGCATCCATGTGCTCCTCTTCCTTCAAGTGTAGATGATGGCTTGTCGTCCTGTCCACAAGGATCCGTTGCATTAAAGGATAAATTTGACCATACTTGCGGTATCGATTCAAACAGAGACAATGGTAGACAAAGGAAGGCAATCATGGGAAATGGTGATGGAAGAACTCAGAGATTACAAGCCGCACAAGAGGTTGCCCGCATAGCGGGGAAACTCCTGGCAAACAGGCCAGACCAAGGACTGCAGACTGCAACCAAAGGCAGGAATGATTTTGTCACGGTCATGGATGTTCAATCTGAAAAACTGATCAAAGAATACCTGCACCAGCGTTTCCCGGAGGACAACTTTCTCGGTGAAGAGATGGGTTTCGAAAAATATGGCGATGGGGGTACCTGGATTATCGACCCCATAGATGGGACGACCAACTATATCCACGGACTGCCTGGTTTTACCATCAGTATTGCCTACGAGGAGAAACGATGGAATCCTGTAATAGGGGTGGTTTACGATCCAACCGGTGATGAGATGTTTGCTGCTCAAGAGGGGAAAGGGTCCTATCTTAATGGTAAGCCGATTTCTGCTTCGACAGTCGGTAATCCCCATGAGACAGTGATCATGATTTCACCTCCTCTGAGGAAGATGCAACGGATGGATGACTATATGCGCATGCTCGAAGTACTCAGCAAGGATTCCGGTGAGATGAGGGATTATGGCTCTGCGGCGTTGCATCTGAGTTACATAGCAGCGGGAAGGGCTGAGGCTTTCATTGAATTCAACCTCGGATACCATGATATCGCAGCCGGAGTGGTGATACTCGCTGAAGCTGGTGGAAAAATATCCCCAATCGATCTGGGAGATCTGCAGGATTGGACGAGCAATATTATCGCTACCAACGATGTATTACATAGTTGGTTTACCCGACAAATACAGATTCCTCGATAGGTATCATACTCAAAGACTTTTGAACCACACATTCATACTCTCGATATTTCCCGCGATATCGGTATTGTTGTGTAATCGACCACCGAACTGGTAGTCGGCTTTCCCGAAGGTCACATTCATGCCAGGAGAAATTGCTCTGGCTATCGTATAGGCTGTGAGTATACCCTTCTCTTTAATTTCCTGCTCCAAGAAGCTAAGGAGTTGGAGGGCATAGCCGTTTCCGCGAGCGTCGGGGAGGGTCGCAAAGTCGGTCATTTCAGCATAACGCTTGTCGTGTTGGACGCTACATTCTGCTGAAGCGAGGGCAACGAGTTCCCCGTCAGTCTCAATTCCTGCGAAAACAGTACCTTCTTCCATGGATTTGACGATAAATTTCGGATTGTCGATTGGGAAAGGGTAGGAATCGAATACTCGTCCGTAGATCTTGGCCATCGTTTGGGCATCTTCGGTGGTGCACAGGCGAACCGATTCATGGGTCGGTTCATCGGTCGATTCTTTTGCCAAGGCTACAGTACATATGTTCTCGTACTCTTTCTTTAGCGACTCTTCATATCGATTTTTGTCCAAAAACAGACCTAGAAATAGACCATCTACTTTCCCATGGAACAATTTGTCGGCCTTAGCCTCGATCAAGAAACCAGCATCAAGGAATGCTTTGGAGTTTTTCGCAGGTATTTTGGCGAAAATTTTCCCGTAGTTATTCGTCCTAGCTAATTCGAGAAGGTCGGGGACAAGAATCGATGGATCGGCTGATCCCAGATCCATCAGATAGATGCGGTCATTACTCGTACCATGCTGGACGAGGGCGCCGTCCAGCATCATGGTGGTGTCATTCATATCGGCCATATTAGCTATTTCCTAGTTCTACATTCGCCTCTGTATAAGCATCGGATGCCTTTACATGGCCTTCCGGGGTCATGGAATAGCTTTCATCATAGTCAGCCAACAATTTTTCTATACCATAAGCCTTGAATTCATCTGAGTCATTCATCTTCAGTTCCAACGTACATTTGTCGCAATTTCGATCGCACATGACTGAAGCATAGTCATCCGGTTCCCGATAAGTGGTTATGACACCTTCAAAGTTTCGAAGTATAACCTTGTTTGTTGACCAGGAGAGTATGTAGTTAGGCATGATGGGGATTTTTCCACCGCCACCAGGAGCGTCGATCACGTAGGTGGGAACACTCAAACCACTGGTGTGTCCACGAAGACTTTCCATGATTTCGATTCCTTTACCTACCTTTGTCCTAAAGTGGGTCAGGCCTTCTGAAAGATCGCATTGGTACAAGTAGTAGGGGCGGACTCTGCTATAGGTAAGTTTCTGGACAAGTTTTTTCATGATTCTCGGGCAATCATTTACATCATTAAGTAGGACGGACTGGTTACCCATCGGAATTCCTGCATCCGCAAGCATCTCAACCGCCTTACGGGAAGATTTTGTTAACTCACGGGGGTGGTTGAACTGAGTATTGAGAAATACCGGATGATATTTCTTGAGCATGGAAACCAATTTTTCATCCACCCTATAGGGAAGGACGACTGGTATCCGAGAACCTATTCTAATGATTTCAACATGCTCGATTGAGCGTAGTTCAGAGAGAATCCATTCAAGATAATCGTCAGAGAGCATTAATGGATCACCACCACTGAGAAGGACATCACGTACCTGCGGAGTATTACGAATATATTGCAATCCTACTTCAATCTGATCTCGGTTTGGAATACTATCTACATCGCCCACCTTCCGTTTTCTTGTACAGTGGCGACAATACATCGCACAGACATTGCTTATCAAAAACAACACCCGGTCTGGATAGCGATGCGTAATACCGGGAACCGGGCTATCCGCATCTTCATGGAGGGGATCTTCCATATCATAGGCAGCAATATCCAACTCTCGTATATCTGGAAACGATTGTTTAAAAATAGGATCGTTTTCAATGTTATCCGTATCGATCAATGACAGGTAGTAGGGTGTAATGGACATGGGGAATTTGCTGATGGTTGTCTCAATATCCTTTCGTTTCTCTTCTGGAAAGGTATAGTCGAGCAATTTTTCAAATGTCGCGACATCCTTAATACAGTGTTTGAGCTGCCACTTCCAATCGCGCCAGCGATCTAAGCTGATATCCTTGTCAAAACGATCTACTATGTGTTGTTCTGATTCGGTGAATTTCATAGATATTCCTCATTATTTACTCCTACCATGGTTCCAAAGGCAAAGGTAAGCCCAGGGCACACAGGAGGTCTGTGGTCGAATGATTGCTTCAATCAATATGCAATTATTCTTGTCTTGAATAATGCAATTATATCATGGATATGGAATAACCGCAAGGAACCAAAAATTCCACATCCTATATGTCCCAATTCTGATCATATTCGAGAGGCGATTTACAGAGCGTATGTATCGGCACTCAAGTAACATGGAACATCGTATGGACAATGCACAAAAACCCATTCTAGCGAGCTGAAACATCCTCATCTTTGCTTCCTTGTCCTTGTTCTCTGTCCGATTTGCTCCAAGTTCATCCACAAGATTATGCTGTTACAGATTTCTAGGAGTACTTTGGTCTTGGATTCTGCAGTATGATGTAAGTGGGAAGCAGGTGTGTAGCATAGTCACACAAGCTTCCTAGGTCGCTTGACAAGCAGAGAGGGATATGGTTAATTGCGTATAACAATAGTTGCTAATAGCAACAATCATACCTGCAGATCACTGGAGTGGAGAGTTCGGAGAGAAATGATTGAAGATATATTGCGAATCAATAAACGGTGTAATTTTGGTGATGAGATTGGTAAAACCCATGATCTCACCCTTGGAGAGGTAGAATGTATCTCCGCAATTGCCCGTAATGAAGAGCTTACTTCAAAAAATCTCTCTTCGATTTTGGAACTTTCTCCCTCGCGCGGGAGCAGGGTCGTGAACAAACTGGTTGAGCGGAATTTCGTCAAGACCAGGTTTGATTCCCACGATAGGAGAACCGTATTGCTCTCCCTAACTCAGAAGGGTCACGAGTGTTATCTTGAGCTTGAAGAAGAGAAGCACCGATGTGAACAACGGTTGTTCGCCCAGTTGGATGAAGAACAATTGCATGTGGTCGAACAAGGACTACATATCTTGTTGAATGTTATATAGAGGAGTTGTTGTCACTATGGAATCACAAGTGCAAAACGCAATCAATCTGCGCTACTCGGAGCTTGCCCAGACAAGCTGTTGTCTCTCCTGTGGTGGAGCGATCAATCATAGCGGTGCGTCTGAGGGTGAAGTCTGTGTAGACCTCGGCAGTGGAAGGGGTACGGATGTCCTAAGACTGGCAGAAAGTGTGGGGCCCCATGGCTTTGTATATGGAATCGATATTTCTGATGGAATGCTGGGAAAAGCTCGCAAACGAGCTGAGCAGATGGGAGTAGCGAATGTTTCATTTGAAAAAGCGAATCTTGAGGAGCTTCCGATCGAGAGTGGAACAGTCAATCTGGTCATTTCCAATTGCACGATCAATCATGCCGATGATAAACTAAAGGTATGGAAGGAGATCCATAGGATTCTGGCTCCCGGCGGACGTTTTGTCGTTAGTGATATTTATTCATTGCTGCCGGTCCCTGAGAAGTATCGTGATGATCCGGAGGCAGTCGCTGAATGCTGGGCAGGCTCGGTAACCCGGGATGTATACAGTAGTCAGTTATCAGAAGCTGGCTTTTCCGATGTGCAGATACTTGAGGAGAGTGAACCATACCCCAAAGGTCAGATAGAGGTTGTCAGCTGGACTATTCTTGGAGTCAAAGCTTCCAAGAAAAAATGCAGTTGCCAAAAGTGATAAGTTTGGATACCCCAGGGCAAGCCCTGGTAAGAGGAGGCGTTGCCTCCTACTTTGCCCGAGAGGGTGGAGTATCAATAAAACGTTTCCTGTACGAGCTTGGCAAAGGCTCCATGTGATGGCTCCGCTGTCCTTGCTTAGTTGGGAAATACATGAGGAAGGAGGTAAAACATGAGATCACTCATTACCAAGAATCCTGTCGTCAAGAAAGCCGTAGCACAGTGCTGCGCAAAGAATTCAGTTGTTGTAGCAGGTTGCCACGACTAAGGATTCCGGATGTTTCCGGTCGACTTCTCAGTCGGCCGGGAACTCCACTTTCAAAGGAATAGTACCCCATGGAACAATCAAGACATAATATTATTGGAAAACTGAAAGATAGTGACGAATACTTCATCGTGAATCCGCTGAGTAGAGAAGCCGATATCATCACTGTCGAAAAGGCAAAGGAGTTTGAAACAGGGAGGTTCACCAACTCAGAAGAATTGGTGGAAAAAGGTTACCTGGTCAAGCCCGAAGAGGAGAAGAGACGATACAATCGGGAGTATCTTGATTTTCTGGATAATCGTGATGAAGATGAAATCCAGATATTCTATGTCCCTACCTATTTCTGTAACTTTGCCTGTACCTATTGTTACCAAGAGGGGTATGAGCATACTCCTGAAGTGAAACATACTGATGTTATTGATGCATTTTTCACCTATGTGGAGAAAGAATTTGCGGGGCGACGGAAGTACATCACCGTGTTCGGTGGTGAACCATTATTGCCAGGCACAGCTGCCAAAACCAATGTCTCTTACCTGATCGAAGAGGCTACGAAACGTAAGTTACAACTTGCTTTTGTGACTAATGGCCATACGTTAGCAGAATATGTCCCTATCCTGAAGAAAGGATTGATCAGGGAAATTCAAGTTACTTTGGATGGTCCAGCTGAAGTCCATGACCGTAGGAGAATGCTCAAAGGTGGTCAAGGAACGTTTTCCCAGATAGTCGAAGGTATCGATGCGGCATTAGCAGAGCATATGCCGATCAACCTTCGTGCCGTTATGGATAAGCAGAATATGCCCTATCTTGGAGAACTCGCCGATTTTGCGATAGAAAAAGGATGGACAGATAGTCCCTTGTTCAAGACCCAATTGGGGAGGAACTATGAGTTGCATGTTTGCCAAGCGGATCAACAAAAATTATACGATCGGGTAAATATGTATGAGGATGTTTATGAATTGGTTAAGCGCCAACCGTCATTTCTTCAATTCCATCGCCCCGCCTTCTCAATCTCCAAATTCCTTTTTGAAAATGGAGAGATGCCAAGCCCACTTTTCGATTCATGTCCTGGATGTAAGACTGAATGGGCATTCGATTTCTCTGGTCGAATCTACTCATGTACCGCAACTGTAGGAAAAGAGGGGGAATCATTGGGTACCTTCTATCCAACGGTAACGAAAAAGGAAGAAATTATCGAACAATGGGAGGAACGGGATGTTACAACGATTGAGGCCTGCAGAGGCTGTCCACTCCAACTTGCATGCGGAGGCGGTTGTGCTGCTGTGGCAAAGAATGCGACTGGTAAAATCGGTAGTCCCGACTGCCGCCCGGTGAAGGATCTCATGGGAATGGGGCTTTCGCTCTACTTTAACCAACAATAATACATATACGAAATATACGAGGAGTTGTTACTATTATGACTGAATTTGTAAAAGAAATTACTGCAGCAGATTTCCAGAAAGAGGTGCTTGATGCACCAAGAGCTATTGTCGATTTCTATTCAACCGAATGTCCCCCTTGTGAGGCATTGGCATCCAAGTATGATGCATTGAGCGAGATCTACGGGGAATATGTTCCCTTTATCAAGATTTTTCGCCAGGGAAACCGTGAATTGGCAACAGAACTAGATGTAACCGGTTCACCGACTGTCCTCTTCTATGAGAAGGGTAAGATTGTAGGTGAAAAGTTGACCGGAGGAGTGAAACGATCCGATCTAATGAAAAATATTGAAGCTCTGCTTAGTGAAAAAGAGATCGAATCAGCAAGGAAGAAGATAGTTCCAGTTGAGACAGAGACCGATGTTGTCATCCTTGGCGGAGGACCTGCAGGTCTCACTGCAGGGATCTATCTTGCGCAAGCACATGTAAAGACAATTCTAGTAGATACAGCCTTGCCTGGAGGATATGTCGCTACGACTCATCAAGTATCCAATTATCCAGGGTTCATAGATGCTCAGCAGGGGGTCATGCTTTCGCACTATATGAGTGAGCAGGCAAAGGCCAATGGAGTGGAATTTAGAGCTGCTGTTGAGGTGAACTCGGTTGATTTGGAGGGAAGGACAGTAACCATAGATGGAGTTGAGACTATCCACGCGAAAAGAGTTGTCATAGCAACCGGATCCCGGCCACGTCCTCTTGGTCTTCCTGGGGAGAATGAGTATCGAGGCAATGGCATTTCGTACTGTGCCACATGTGATGCGAAGTATTTTGAAGGGAAGGATGTTGTAGTTATCGGTGGCGGGAATTCCGCTGTTGAAGAAACCCTATTTATTGCCAAGTTCGCAAAAAAGATCACCATGGTGCATCAGTTTGACCATTTCCAGGCTAATAAGGTTGCCCAGGACTCCTTGAGGAAACTGGATAATGTCGAGGTACTGTTTGAACACGAGCCGAGGGAATTCAAGAAATACGCTACTATGGATATGGGGGTAGTGGTTGAAAATTTGAAGACCAAGGAGATGAAGGAATTGCGGACCAACGGGATCTTTGTTTTCGTTGGGTTCCTCCCAAATATCGAGATGTTCAAAGAAGGCTTGGAACTTGATCAATGGGGGTACCTGATGGCCAATAATGATATGGAAACCAATATCAAGGGTGTCTATGCAGTTGGCGATGTAAAGACAAAGCAATACCGTCAGATCACTACTGCTGTAGCTGATGGAACTATAGCAGCAATCGCAATTTCAAAAGGCCTATAGACTTACCGATGAATTGTTTGGCATGTAAGACCAAGTCCTGCAGGAAAGCAGTTTCCTGTGGGGCAGAGTCATTCGATTTGGATTCAGCTCTCCAGCAATACCATGAACCTGAAAATCAACGGGTCATCCAGACAGGAGCCCATTTGGTTGATGGCGGAAGGGCTGGCTCCCTTTCTCGAATGCAGGAAATCGTGGAATTTGTAAAGGAGATGCAGTATACGAAGATTGGTCTTGCCTATTGCTACGGAATGGAGACTCTCGCCGAGCAGGTCCGTCAGATACTTGCATCGGAGGGGATTGCAGTCATTGGTGTATCGTGTACGATTGGAGCTTTTCGTCAGAATGAGGTCAATGAAGAGAGTTCATTACCTGGTGTATCATGTAGCCCTCTCAACCAAGCTGCGCAATTGAATGCCCAAGGTGTGGATCTTGCTATTGTCATCGGATTGTGTATGGGACACGACGTATTGTTCAATCGACAGTTCGCCGGAGATGTCACCACTTTAGTAGTCAAGGATCGCGTATACGATCATGCACCGGTCAAGGGTATCGTAAACTACTAATAATCGTTGCCCGGGTGGCGTTTCCCGTCTATACTATACGTGTAAAGGGAGGATGCCTATGGAAAAAGAGATTACTCTTACCCAGTTCGCCCAAGAATTGAAACAACGCCTCAATACGGGCAAGACTGTCGATTGCTGTAAGGATGAATTACTTCGTCTAGCCGATATCATTAGCAAAAAGATCGGCGATGAAAAAATTCTCGTGACTTGGAAAGATTGACGATATTAGAGCAAACCCAAGGAATCGACCATCTCTTCAAATGTATGGAGCAGGGTATCAAAATGCTCCATTGCTTGCTTGTAGAGTCCGTCACTGGTGAGATCGATTCCGACTAATGAGAACGTTTGCTCTGGTGGGAATGTCCCTCCGCTTTTCAGAAGCCTCATATAGCGGGAAATCGCGTCCTTTTTACCGTTAAGAATCGAATCCGCTATCGACAAAGAAGCTATTGCTCCCGTCGGATACGTATATGAGTAGTAGGGTGTATACATTTGGTCTACGGTAAGCCATTCCAGGTCACCCACCGGTGTGAGATGGACAGACGGACCATAGTAATGTTTCCACAATGATCTGAACAAATTCCGCATATCCTGTAAGGACATGGGGGTCCCAGACTCTTCGCTGAGGAATACCTTGTGCTCAAATTCGGCTAACAATGTCTGGCGTAATAATTTTAATGTCATTCCTTGTAGTTGCCGTTCCAATAGGAAGGCTTTAGTCTGAACATCATGGGCTTGCAAGATAAGGTGTCGATAGAGCAACTCTTCGTGTACAGCTGCGACGGTTTCTGTTACCAAGACATCGTATGCATACGTGTGGAAAGGATTATGCTGGATACTGTACCATGCATGCATGGCGTGGCCACTTTCATGTGCTAAGGTAAAAAGACTTTGCAGAACATCTTCCTTATAGTTCAAGTTGACCAAAGGTCCGCCGTAGTAGCTGGTAGAGGTGAAAGCTCCAGGTCGTTTGTCCTCACGTTCGGCATAATCTACCCATGTTTTAAGTAACCCCTCTTTCAACGTAGTGGTGAATGTATCGCCGAGTAATGCAACTGAACCACAAATTTCTGTGACAGCTTGTCTGTAGGGGAAGTGAAAATCTTCAATCTCTACCAGAGGAACCATCAAATCATAAGCTTCCAGTCTTTCGACACCTAAAATCGCTTTCCTGAGGGAAAAATAACGATGGAATGAAGAAGCATGTCTGCGTATAGTCCCTATCACAGTATCATGGACCGATTCGGCAACGTTGTCTTCGTCAAATATTCTTTTCCGTGTAGATGACGAGCCTTGGATACGGCTGTACATGATCTCTTGTGCAATATGTGTCTTAAAAATGGTCGACAGCGATTGTTTATGAGTATCAAACTGCTTGTAATAGAGGTTATAGGCTGTATTTCTGATTTCCCTGTTATTTTGGACCATCATTCTCGAGTAGTTATTCTTCTTCAATGCAGTATGATTTCCCTGTATGTCTATTTCTCCAAAGTCGAAATCTTGGTTGACTAGGGCATCGAATAGTCGTTTAGTTGAATTTGGAAGGGATTTCATACGTGTCGTGAGCTGCCTGGAGCGATCGTCCAACGATTGGGGGAATTTATGCCGAATGTGAGCTATCAACCTCGTATAGGAGACTAATCCTGGTTTTTTTTCGATCAATCGGTGAAGGTCTTCTTCTGTAATGGATGCTATCCTTTGCAGGAAGGAGTTGTACCGTTCTTCCAATTCAACACCCATGCTCTCAACAGCTTCTACCTTGGAAGCGTCGGGCTGAAGGGTTGTTCCTGTGAAGAGAGCTTGTTGATGAGAGTACTCGAATACTGCCAAATCCGCACAGTACGATTCCAATGATTCCAAGAGTTTTGATGGTGAGAGCATCTGTCCATTGAAAACAGTGAGAGCATTCTTATCCTCGATTTCGGTATTCGAATACTCCTCACTCGAGTTTATGGTAGTCATGTACTATTCCTTCGACTCCTGTTATACCATGCAATCACAGGACATTCCAATCAGTATTGAGTATCTTGGAGTTCCGGCTCACACGGTAAAATGCCCGGCTCACCTTGGGTATGGTCCCATTCGTTCGATTCTTTTTTGGGCGAAGGGCTATATAAGGATACAATACGGCATCATTACACAGGAGGTAGTAAGATGAAACGTTTTATGGTTATTGCCATGTTCATCGCTTGCACAATGACAGTTTTTGCAACAGGTGCTCAGGAGGCTGACACACCAGCTGCAGATACCGGCCACGGTGAAACAGAATTGGTTGTCTACAGCACGATTTTCGCCGAATATGCCGAAGCAATGAAGGAGGGCTTTGAAGCTTTGCACCCAGGAGTGACAGTCAATGTGCTGAATCCCGGTGGAACCGAAGCAATGTTCAAGAAGTTAGAATCGGAGGCTGCGAATCCACAAGCAGATGTTGTCCACGCAGGTTCGATGATCAATTATCAGCACGCGATAGAGATGGGCTTGCTTGAGCCGTATGCTCCACAGGCTCCTGGATTCAAGTCTTCAATCGATGTTGGTTCCAGCAAGCTCGAGTTGAGCCATCCTGAGAACTATTATCATGTATGGTCTCTCATGTTTACTGGAGTAATGTATAACCAGCAGGTTCTTGATCGTTATAATCTTCCGGTACCAAAGACCTATAAGGATCTTGCCAATCCAATCTATAAAGATCAGATTATCAGTGCAAATCCTTTGAAGTCATCGACAGCAAGTTCCAATGTAGTCGCCATGTTGCAAATTTATGAAGACGATGCTCCTGCGATTTGGGAAGGTATCAATGAGAATTTGCCTTACTACTCAGGATCCAGCTCCAGAATCTACACATTGGTCAGCAAAGGTGAATTTGCCCTCGCCATTGGTTTGTCTAGACCAGCTCTTGTCGCTATGAACGAAGGCTATCCAGTCGGATTCGTATTCCCTGCGGATGGAAGTCAGGTATACGACAATTCGATGGCTTTGGTAAAAAATGCGAAGCATCCCAACTTGGCTAAGGAATTCATCGATTATATCTTGAGTGATGAAATGCAGTTGAAGGGTTCGGAATACCTTTACATTCCTGTCAAGCAGGGTGTGATGGATCCCTCCTTGCCAGTCAGCTTGGAGAGCGTCACAGCCGATATGGGCACAATCTATGCTCCCGATCCAGCACTTGCAGAAGCTAACAGGGATCTGATCCAAGATACCTTTGGTGAATATATCAGAACCAAGGGCACAAAATAAACGATCTGTCTCAGTCCATACCATGCCTCGGTGTGGTATGGACTCTCGAATGATTGGAGATTCTTCATGAAAAAAATCTACACCTTTTCTTGGTTCCATATAGCTTATGCATTTGCAACCCTGTTTCTGGTCGTTTTCCTTCTTTTTCCCATTGTTAAATTATTCACTGGATCATTCGGCATGATCTTTGGGAGTAGTGAACCCTTGCCTCCCGGATTCTTCTCATATCTCATGCGGGTCACAGGGAATACTCTCAATATGGCTTTGATGACAACAATCATCGCTGTCTTGATAGCCGTTCCTCTAGGTTTCTTGATCGCCAAACTTCAAATACCTGGTGCTGCCTTATTTTTAGGTATGCTCTCAGTTCCTTTGATTACCCCGGCATTCATTTCCAGTTTTGCTACCATCATATTACTGGGAAATAGTGGTGTGATAACCATGTTCTTCGAATTGTTCGGTATCAACCTGCCTTCAATTTACGGTTTGAGAGGTCTCGTGATTACGCAGGTTCTCCATGCCATGCCCTATGCATTGCTATTGGTGATAACAGGACTTAAAACTGTACCTCGCCATCTTGAGGAGGCCTCCATATCCCTTGGCAATGGAGTGTTGAAGACTCAATTTTCTATTGTTCTTCCCTATATAGCCCCCCATATCCTAATGGCTGCCCTTATGGTTTTCTTGACATCCATGGGTGATGTCGGAGGACCTCTGATAATCGGTGGAAGCTACCAGGTCATATCCACGGAAATATACAACAACTTCATCACATACATGGGTGATGAGCGGATTCCCATAATCTTCGGTGCTTGGACGCTCATTCTCTCTTTTATCCTACTCTTCATTGTAAGCCGTTTGATGAAGCTTACCGATGTCAAACATAGATTCAGAATCGGACAAATGACCTATGATCGTCCTCTTGCAAGAAAGTTCGGATTCTTGACATTGATAATTGTATCGCTAATATTCCTCGCTCCTTATATTGCAATAATAATCCAGTCATTCGGTACGATATGGGCATATGATTGGCTGCCAAAAGAATTTACTACGAACAACTATGTTAAAGCTTTGAGCGATATCTTGCCTATCAGGAATACCGTCATTCTGCTTTTAACCGTCACTCCGATTCTGATTATTCTGAGTGTGATTTTTGCACATATGTTCAAGAATCGAAAAATGATGCGGTGGGTCAGCTATTTTACGCTCATGCCGTTTACGATTCCTGGTGTCATTATTGCTGTAAGTCTTCTGGAGACGTACGCTGGTGTTTCGTTGGGTAAACGGGATCTTATTGCTTCAATCTACATCCTCATCATCGCGATTAGTATCCGACGTCTGCCATTTGTGTTAAAAATAATCGAAGCGGGATTCTCCAAGATCGATGATTCCCAACAAGAGGCTGCATTCAGTCTTGGTGCGTCTGAGGTGAAGGCCTTTTTCTCGGTGATATTGCCTCAGTTGAAACCGGCGATCTCCATGGCAGTCGTAATCGGTATGATAAAGGTTGTTACCGAATTGTCTTCCAGCCTGATGCTAAATCCTCCAGGTTGGAGAACCATGTCACTGTATATAGCCTACTTTGTCGAAGAAGGTTTCATTTCAAGAGCTGCGGCAATGGGTATCGTGCTTATAGCAATTGTGGGTATCGGTACAGCTATCTCCAATAAAATGAAGGAAAGGAATCAATAGACCATGAGTGAAATAACAATTGAGCATTTGCAAAAGAATTTTAGTTCTACGGTTGCTGTTAGTGATTTGTCGATCACTATCGAGAAAGGCGAACTGGTATCTCTCTTGGGACCTTCAGGGTGTGGAAAGACAACCTTGCTGAGGATGGTTGCCGGTTTCGAGACTCCAACAAGCGGAAAAATCATGCTTCGTGATAAGAATCTTGTGGATATCCCTCCCCAGAAAAGAAATATCGGTATAGTTTTTCAGGATTACGCGATCTTCCCGACGATGAATGTTTTCAATAACGTAGCGTATGGTTTGAAAATCAAGAAATACGACAAGGAGACCATCAATTCACTTGTGGCTGAGTATTTGGAATTGGTTGGGCTTACCGGATATGAAAAGAGAATGCCATCACAACTGTCTGGAGGACAACAGCAACGTGTAGCTCTGGCAAGAGCCTTGGTAATCAAGCCCGATGTCTTACTATTGGATGAACCGCTGTCGAATCTTGATGCCGCATTGCGTCTTAATATTAGAAAAGAGATCCGTAAGATTCAACAGACTCTGGGAATCACAACCATTTTTGTTACCCATGACCAAGAGGAGGCTCTTTCCATCTCTGATAAGGTCTTTGTCATGAGACAGGGGGAGTTGATGCAAGGTGGTACACCAGAAGTAATCTACAGAAGACCGAACAATGACTTTGTTGCCAGCTTCATTGGAAAATCGAATATCCTTTACGGAAAAGTAGCTGATCGCAATGACGATATCGTCTCGATACATGTCGATAACGAAGTGTTCCATGTCAAAAGCGATGAGGCAATAACAAAAGGTACCGATGTCTGGATGTCATTGAGACCACAGTATATCCGACTGAACGAGGATACTGCCGATCAATTCGACAACACGCTGGAAGGAACGATCAACTATATCGAATATTTGGGAGGTCTTGTAAAAGGTGAGATCTTGCTGTCTAATGGCATAACACTGGAATTTGAGCACCCTATTCGGGGTAACGCAGCTCCAGATCTGAAAAAAGGGCAGGCTGTCAAAGGTATATTCTCTCCCAAGGATCTCGTGATCGGGAGGAATATCAGGAAATTGAACTAGAGATAGTCGGTAGGTGAATCAAGGGAGGAATTGTATTAGTGAACCGAATGTCGAAGCATGTCCCATCGGTCTTGTTGATGCTTCCTCCGATTCTCCTTATCATTGGATTTCTTCTTATTCCGGTGATACATCTTTTCGTAAAAGGCCTTGGCTCCGCCTTAATGATCACAGAGCCATTGCCGTCATTCTTCTGGCCACACCTCCTGCGTGTGACAAAAAACACTTTCACCCTCGGTTTCCTAACTACCTTCATCTCATTGGTGATCGCCTTGCCGTTGGCCTATGTCCTCGTGAGGACCGATATCGGGGGGAATAGGGTATGGCTTTCCCTGTTGACCATTCCAATGATCACTCCTCCATTCATTATGGCATTCGCAGTCTTGTCGATCTTTGGAAGAAGTGGGTTGATATCACTAATTCTGCAAAATATTGGCATATATATGCCGCATATATTTGGTTTGAAGGGATTGCTCATTAACCAACTAATCGTATCCATACCGTATGCGACATTTATCATCGCTGCAGGACTGCAGGGCGTTCCTCGTCATGTCGATGAGTCTGCGGCAGCATTGGGTAGTAGCAATTTGCAGATCCTGTTCAGGGTTACCATTCCATGTATTGCCCCGCATTTGATTATTTCAGGACTTATGATCTTTCTCATGGCAATAGGTGATATAGGTGGGCCGTTGGTGATTGGAGGAGGTTATGCAGTTCTTTCTTCCGAGATCTATACGAATTTCCTATCGGTATTGAATGATGAAAGGGTAGCCCTGATCTTCAGCTTATGGGTAATCATACTATCGGTTGTATTGTTGACCTTGGTGAATCGCTTATTGAGGGCAACAACGAGAGAGTACCAAAGGGGTATCGCTCCAGTCATCTATCGATTGAGGAATTTGAACTGGATTATCTATTGTCTTGTCGGGTTGGTCTTCATGTTTCTTCTTGCTCCTTTCTTGGTTACTGTCGTGCAGTCCTTTATTACCATTTGGGGATATCAAATAGTGCCTACCGGTTGGACACTGGCCAATTATGCAAGAATTTTTGCAGCACCTGCTATGTTGAAGGACACTATCCAAATGTCCTTGACGGCCACGATAATCATTGTAGTCTTGGCGTTGATACTCGGAAACCAAATCTACTTCAAGAAAAAGTTCCGCTTTCTGGATTATATTCTGGTAATTCCCTTCATCTTGCCAGGAATAGTCTTGTCAGTAGGGGTTCTGAGTGCTTATGCAGGAATTTTTCCACAAAACCATCCCATCCCATTCTATGTATTGCTCCTCTTTACCATCGTAGCCCGTCGTTTGCCATATAGTCTAAAAACAATGGAGGCTGGTTTCCTTGTAGCGGATAGGAGAAGGGAGGAGGTCTCAAGGAGTTTGGGAGCAAGTGCTGTGAAATCCTTCTTTCAGATTACCTTGCCACAATTGAAGACGTTTGTATTCGCCGCATTCATCATAGGAGTGGTAAAGACCTCGACGGAACTGTCAGCAAGCCTCATTCTGGCACCAGCTGACTGGAGGAGCCTATCGCTAGGTATTGTACACTATATTGATCAAGGAGCTCTTCCATTGGCCTCAGCGACGAGTGTATTATTGGTGTTCATTATTGGACTCGGAACCTCTGTGGTCGCTTTCTGGTCCCACAAACCTATCGATGAAGATAACGCTCGGCAATCACAAGAAGCTCTGGAAAGGCTTGTTCTTGGACGTACTCCTGTTCCAATTGTAGGGCCATCCAAGCGGATGAGGCGAAGGTGGAGTCTAAATCTCTACAAGAAATCACGTGAACCATTCGTGGTTTGTGTAGATAATCTGGGTATAACTGAAGCCAATTCGGCATTCCTGAAACTGGTGGGAGCCGATACTTTCGGACAATTGCAGGCTGAGAGTTCCTTCTCAATGTTGTTCTTTGGTGATAGGGAAGTCCTGGAGTTGTTCTCTTCTATGGAAACCATTGAAAATAGAGCCACATCACTGATGAATCTTGAAGGTGGTCGTGTACCTATAATTCTGAATGCGTACATTGTAAAGACAGAGCAAGGACACAGAAGAGCTGTCTTCTACTGTAGAAAGGTCACTGGACATTCCAGGAGGGTACAGGAATACAATAAGTTACGTGAAAGGATGATATTGGCTGAACAGATGGCTCTAAAAGCCCAGATCACTCCCCACTTCCTGTTCAATTCCTTAAATAGTGTTATGGATCTTGTAGATACAAATCCAACGGAAGCCAATGAGACTCTGCAGAACTTGGCGGACTTGTACCGGTATATCCTCTCATCGACAAAACTGGAATTTGTTCCGATAGTGGATGAAATAGCAGCTATCCAGCACTATCTACAGGTTGAGAAGTCACGGTTTTTCGATAAGCTTACCTATACCATTGAGGTTGACAAGGACTTGGAATATTGTGAAATTCCACCGATGCTCCTTCAACCTATCGTGGAGAATGCTGTCAACCATGGAGCGAAAGAGACAGGGGAAATTGATATTTCCATACGACTTTTCAAAGCTAAAGAAAACTTTATTATCCGTGTCGAGGATTGTGGAGATGCCGAATTCGATCCTGTGCGTGTAGCTACCGGCAAAGGAACGGGATTGAAGAATGTTGAAGGCCGATTGTTTGCGATGTATCATCGACGCTTAGGTTTTGAGAGTAAAAGGGGAGGAGGTCTAGTCGTAACGATGGCTATACCAATTGATGCTACATGAAGAAGACCATATGTATAATAGATGATGAGATAAGATCACGTGAAAGGGTAAAAAGGATCTTGGATAACCAAAACGATTTCCGTATCGTCGGAGAGGCTGATAATGGAAAAGCCGCTGTCGAATTGATTGATGAAAAACTACCTGATATCGTTCTTCTTGATATAAAAATGCCAGGCCTCTCTGGGTTTCAAGTATTGCAGCGCGCTATGCATAAGCCAGCTGTAATATTTATTACCGCATACAATGAACATGCCGTCCGTGCCTTTGAGATCCATGCTGTCGATTATGTATTGAAGCCGTTTCAAGACAATCGTCTCTTTGAAGCCTTGTCCAGAGTCCCCTCACGCTCGATCCCTGATGATGGAGTATTACAGCAATTGAGTTCTCTGGTTGAGGGAAGTGCTCCAATCATAAAGAAATACCAAACTCGTTTTACTGTAAAGGATCGTTTCGAGCTTAAGATTGTCGATGTCAACGATATAGATTTCTTTGCAACTGAGGATAGTCTGGTTTTTCTGTACACGAATGGTATTCGCTACATTGTGGATAAGACTCTTTCTCAAATCGAAGAGAATGTGAACCCAGAGCATTTTTTCAGAGCCCATCGCAAATCGTTAGTGAATTTGAACAGAATTGAGCGGATTCTTCCTTGGGGAAGAGGACGCTATGTATTGAAATTTCCACATGACGAGAAAGTTCATGTAAGCAAAGACAAGACACGAGAATTCAAGGGATTGATGGGCTTGTTATAGCATATCGTAAGTGTAGGTAAGTAAAAAGTGCCAGACCCAATTTCTCAAGTCCAGCACCCTATAACATGGAAGCACCCTGACTAAGCTCTCGCACCATAGGTGTCATCCATGTCCACCGAATCAAGATCTACCCCCAAAGCCTTTGCAACACCCGCTCCGTATGCTGGATCGGCTAGGAAGCAATGGCGGATATGTCGTTTCTGTACCTGAAGGGTGGTTCCTTGCATATTCCGACCGGTATTCGCGAAGAGGCGCTCCTTGGCATCCGTATCCATGAGATTGAATAATTTTCCTACCTGTTCATAATAATGGTCGTCATCTTGACGGAAGTCGTAGTGGTCGATCGGCCCCTGTCCATCATATGGGGGCTCTTGAAGTGCATTCTGGTCTTTCCACTTGCCATATGAATTTGGATTATAATGGACAGATCCTCCAAAATTGCCATCCATACGCATAGACCCATCCCGGTGGAAATGATTACTGGGAATCTTACTACGATTCACAGGGATCTGGTAGTGGTTTACGCCAAGACGATAGCGCTGAGCATCACCATAGGCAAACAAACGTCCTTGTAGCATGCGGTCAGGGGAATAACCGATTCCAGGTACACTGTTGGCAGGATTGAAAGCTGCCTGTTCTACATCCATGAAATAGTTATCGGGATTACGATTCAACTCGAAGTAGCCAACCTCATGAAGTGGGTAGTCCTTGTGATACCAGACCTTAGTCAGATCAAAGGGATTGTCAGGATGTTCCAATGCCTGTTTCTCAGTCATGATCTGCACATACATGGTCCATTTTGGGAATTCTCCCTTTTGAATTGATTCGAATAGATCCTTTTGGTTTGATTCCCTATCTTTTGCTACCACTTCCTCAGCCTCGGCATCGGTAAGGAAATCTATTCCCTGTTGTGTCTTGAAAGTGAATTTTACCCAGTATCGTTCATTTTTAGCATTAATGAATGAGTAGGTATGGGATCCATATCCATTCATGTGACGATAGCTTTTGGGAATACCTCGATCTCCCATGGTGATGGTTACTTGATGCAAGGCTTCTGGAAGCATGGACCAAAAATCCCAGTTGTTTTGGGCTGAGCGCATATTTGTTCGTGGATCACGTTTTACTGCATGGTTCAGGTCGGGAAAAAGCATGGGATCCCTAAAGAAGAAAACGGGTGTATTGTTTCCTACAAGATCCCAGTTTCCTTCATCGGTATAGAATTTCATTGCAAACCCACGGATATCACGTTCTGCATCTGCTGCACCACGTTCTCCCGCAACTGTAGAAAATCGTACAAACATTTCGGTTTGCTTTCCAATTTCTGAGAAAAGGTCAGCCTTCGTCCATTTCGTTATATCATGGGTGACCGTGAAAGTTCCAAAAGCCCCGCTACCTTTTGCGTGCATCCGTCTCTCCGGGATAACCTCACGATCGAAGTGGCTCATCTTTTCCAGATACCATGTGTCCTGCAACATCGCACCACCACGTTTGCCTGCCGTTTGAATATTCTCATTGTTGGCTATAGGGCGTCCACTAATGGAAGTGAGCGGTTTCTTGGAAGATGTGTCTCTTCCATCTTGGTCTTTTTTCTCATTATTTCCCATAATTACCTCCATTACGAATATGTAATTATTACATATATAAAATGAGATGCAAGAAAATTCATCCTATGTAGAATATTACTAGGTGTATAAGGTGGTTTGTGATAGTATATGAATTGTTATATAACAAATGAGATTAAAGGAGTAATCATGCCACCAGTAGAGAAAATTTCAAGACAAATGGTGCTGGAGGCGACGTTCGCAATAACACGCGTAAAGGGCTTTGCTCAGGTGAACGCTAGGACTCTCGCAGCCCAATTGGGGTGTTCGACCCAACCGATATATAGCAGATTCGGGAATATGGATGATCTTAAAAGAGCGTTCATACTCTATCTAGAAGTCTCCTTTTCCGATTATGTTAAGCAGAGAATAGGAGATGATAATCCACTTATCCAAACAAGCCTTGCCTATATCTCCTTCGCGAAAGAGGAGCCTCATCTATTTTCACTTCTATTTTTGACTTCTTATAAGGGTAAGCGAGGTCTTGGAAAGAATCTCAAGATTATTGAACGGTTAGGTGTGGTTGGTAGCATGTCTAGGAAAACGGGAATTGACCCAGATGTCGCCACCGGGCTATACAGAAATATGATGCTGTACGCTCATGGTATAGCTGTCATGGTAGCGACAAAACAGATGGATATTACGGAAGACGAGCTTCACTTCCAGCTGGAATCTGCATATTCGGCTTTTCTCCATCAGGTAGATCACTTACAGAAGTAATCCGCAATGGAACATCTTGAGCTGCATATATCTTTTGGGTAGGATAGGCGAACTCAATGCCTTTTTCGTTGAAAGCACGGAAGATTTTTTGATAGATCTCCTGCTGTACATCCATATAGATATAATAATCTGGAGAGGGTACATAGTAGACTGTCTCAAAATTAAGAGAGAAATTACCGAACGACTGGAAATGGGAACGATCACAAGTGATTCCTGGATGACATTGGACCGATTCTACGATGGCTCGGATGATAGAAGGAATTTCCTCAACATGTTCTTGGGTTGTTTCATAGGTTACCCCAACAGTAAAGACCACTCGCCGTCGTTGCATCTGTTTATAGTTGTGGATGCGAGATGCGACAAGATCACTATTAGAAACGACGAGTAATTCACCACTAAGGACTCGTATCCTACTCGATTTGATACCAATCCTTTCAACAACACCGGATTTATCCCCAAATATAACGAAATCTCCCAATGCGAAAGGTTTATCTAGAAAAATCACAAAGTAGCTGAACAGGTCTCCCAATATCCCTTGGGCTGCTATGGCTACTGCAATACCACCTACTCCAAGGCCTGCAAGGGCAGTGGATACATCGAAACCAAGGTTTGCAAGAAGAAAGATGAAGCCAACGATCCATAGAGTGAATTTAATCAAGGAGATCAGCGGTTTTAGATTTCGTTCATGGTCTTGATTAGCCCACTCTCGTTCGAAATAGCGTGAAAAGCTCAGTTCTATTCCCTTGTTAATAGACCGAACGATAATGATGGTCATGATTATAGAGAAAACTGCTCGTACCGTTGTTTGGATACGGTCATCGAACTTTACAATACCTATACCTATAGAGAGGACTCCAAGAAATGTAAGTGGCAAGACAATCCGCTGGAAAAACCGAAGTATAGGAAGAGATCGATATTTTCCCCTCTCTTCTGATTGCAGACTCTTCTCCTCCAACTTCTTAATTTGTCTTTTTAGGATGAAATTGGTAATGAGAAGGACAATCAACCCACCAAAAACTACCAGAAATGCGGTAAGGTACTGATCGGTGTGTGGGCCTAAAAATTCCTTGATCGATGTAATAAGATTCATGAATTCAGTATACTCAATAATCATGCAAGGAGCAAACGAAAGATACCAGCGTACTGGATTTATTCGTTGCATGTATTGTGTCCACCTTCTATAATCCGGGAATGAAGATTTGGTTGGACAGCATTGAAAATGAATTGTATCGGATCTTGCCCAAGCATATAGATTCGTCTTGGGTAAGGAAAATATTCACACCAGAAGAGACTCTTTCAGAATTTAATCTGTTCGATGCCATTTGCGAACCTGCTAGGGATTTGATGTATAGTGGGGGGAAAAGATGGCGACCATTACTTATGCTCCTATCAGCGAAAATGCTTGGTGGCCAAGAGGCTTTTGAAAAGGCGATGACACTGGTTCCTCTAGTGGAGATGCCACACAATGGTAGTTTGATCATTGATGATATTGAAGATCAGTCAGATCTTCGAAGAGGCAAACCGGCAACTCATATAACCCATGGGATAGATCTCTCGATCAATGCAGGAAGCATGCTCTTTTTCCTACCTACTGTTGCGCTTGATGAGGCTCCTATTAGTGATGTTAAACGACTGCTGATCTACCAGATTTATGCGAAATACATGCGCAAGATCCATATGGGGCAGGGAATGGATATCGTGTGGCACCATGATATCGAAGGGATACCGAGCATAGAGTCATATGAGACCATGTCTAGACTTAAAACAGGTTGCCTTGCGGCCATGGGAAGTGAGATCGGAGCAGCGGTCGCTGTTGACGATATGACGATAATCGAAGAAGCAGGTATGATTGCAGAGACAATCGGTCTCGGGTTCCAAATCCTTGATGATGTGATAAATTTGGAGAAGGGTAATCCCGGGAAGAATCGGGGAGATGATATCGTAGAGAACAAGAAGAGTCTTCCCGTCATTCTCTATGCCAATGCACACCCTGAGAAACACGAACATCTTTTCTCAGTCTTCCGTCATGCGCAGTCTAACGGATATGGAGCGTCAAAAGTGGAGATTCTGGCACTGATTGATGAAATCATTGGCTCTGGAGTCCTCGAACAGGCACGAAAGCGCGCCCACGACCTGTTCCAAGGTGTATTGGAAATGATCAATGAAGTATATGGACCATCACAGGAGCGAGATCTTCTCATATCCATGGTTGAAGGTTTCAAAGAAGCGTAGGGGGAGGGCAGATGTACAGTCGATTGATGGTAGGATCGGAAGTCGGGAAACTCGAATCGGTACTTCTCCATAGGCCTGGACGGGAGTTGGAATCGTTGACTCCCCAGTACCTTGATTCGATGTTGTTCGAGGATATTCCATTCCTTGAGCAGATGCAGGAAGAACACGATTTGTTCGCAGATGTATTGCGTGGGCAAGGTTGTAGGGTCCATTATGTAGAATCGCTACTTGAGGAGGTGCTTTCGGATAGATCACTTCGCCTAGAAGTTGTCGATTTTCTGGTAGAAAGTGCCCAATTATTCTCTCCCTCACTACAGGAAATTGTCCGTGATCATCTACTGGCTTCGGATTCCAAGGAATTGGTTTCCTATTGCATCGGTGGTCTGCTAAAAAGTGCTGTGGATGACAAAGTCCGCCAGAAGACACTCTCTTATTACATCCGGGATGCGTATCCTTACTATATATCGCCACTGCCAAATCTTTATTTTACCCGTGATCCGGCAACCATGGTTCGCAGTGGAATCTCCATAAATGTTATGAAGACCGAATCCAGGCGTCGGGAAAACTGGATCATTTCCCTTTTGGCAAACCATCATCCCCTATTCTCCCAAACCAAAGTCCATAGTGATTTTAGTTATGGCAATAGCATTGAAGGCGGAGATATCCTTATCCTTAACGAACATTGCGCTGTAGTTGGAAGTAGCGCCAGAACCGGAGTGTGGGCTATTGAAGCATTTGCAAAGAGGATGATGGCTCCCTTGGAAGAAGGAGGGGAGGACTTGAAAGAGGTTCTGGTAGTGCAGATTCCATTCACTCGAGCTTATATGCATCTCGATACGGTTTTCACTATGGTCGATCGTGACAAGTTTTCTATTTTCGGAGGCATTGAACCATCACTACGGGTGTTTAGCCTGAAATTATCCTCTCGGGGTGGACTCACCATTGGAGAGGAGCCGAATTTAGCGTCTGCTCTGAAGAGAGTCCTAGCAGTTCCTTCAGTGGAGTTGATCAAAAGTGGTGGATCCGATTCGATCGCCTCTGCCCGCGAGCAATGGAATGATAGTACGAATACCCTAGCGGTCGCTCCCGGTACTGTGGTGACCTATAGGCGCAATACTGTTTCAAACGAGACACTGGAAAAACATGGAATAACTGTGATTCCTATCCGAGGATCGGAACTGGTCCGAGGAAGGGGTGGTCCACGGTGCATGAGTATGCCACTTGCACGGATGCCTATGTGAATTCTCTATCAGCGTCCGATCGAGGTCTCTTGTAGACGGGCTTCTAAAGCACGAAGGAAAAAACCAACATCGCTAACTATGCCGATGGCTTGTCCACTTCCCCGGTCGGTGAGTTTTGTCACGACAGCTGGATTTATATCGATGCATACCGTTTTTACCCACGATGGAGTCATGTTTCCCACTCCGATTGAGTGGAGCATGGTGGAAAGCATGATAATGAGATCTGCACCATCAATGATTTCAGCATATTGTCGCTGTGCCTCTATCATATCGTTAACAGTCTCTGGAAGTGGACCATCGTCTCTTATTGAGCCTGCCAAGCAGTAGGGGATTGCAGCCTTCTCTACCGAATACATCAAACCACTGGTCAAGACTCCTTGCTCGATGGCAGCTTTGATGGAACCACAACCATGAATGGTATTGATGGATCGCATGTGATGACTATGACCATGTTCGGCAACTATTCCAGTCTTCAGGTCCACTCCCAATGATGTACCGAAGAATTGAACTTCGAGGTCATGCACAGCTACGGCATTACCTCCGAGGAATCCTTGCACATATCCTTGTCGGATCAATGAAGCGAGGGCTGCCGAACCTCCCGTGTGTACCACGACTGGGCCACAAACAACCACCGTCTTGCCTTTCTTAGCTCTTATCCGTAGGAGTTCACTGGCCAATTTATCGACAGCGATATCGACACTCCTCTCCGAAGATACATCGTTTGTCATGAATGCGAACTGAGGAGCACTATCCTTCGGGCTGCGGATTTCAGCTTCTACAGGATAGACGCGTATAGATTCATTGCCGCAAACTATAGAATCTCCTTTCTTGAGGTCGCGTAATTTCTTACATGAAAAAGAATCCTTGGACTGATCATATACGATCGCTGCATCCATCCGTTGGTGTCCCACTGCATACCAAGCACTCTGATAATAGACTTCGGTACGGTGATTGGAACTCGAGTAGAAGTCGTTAGGAGCGTAGCGGTCCTGTTCTACTATGACCAAGTTCGCCGAAGGGACCGACTTTTCGAATACACCTGAAGGTTTCAGCGTCCTTATGAGGGTTTCCAAGTGTTCGTCATCCTTTCCCGACAGCTCAATCTCCAGATGGGAAATCTCTTGGGGAGTTTTTCCTACGCTGAAGGAGGTGATGCGATAATCGCCATCTTTGGCCAATATTGTATTCAGTATAGTTGAGAGGAGACCTGAGTCAATCAGATGTCCCTCTGCTTGGAGCATTCTCGTTTTCATATACTCTTTCTTACCGTGTCTTGGCCAGATTGTAAAGAAGAATCGGTCGAAGGAGGTTCCAATCTTATATATCAGAGGTTTTTATGGAATGATCAAAGTCCATGTAAACGATTTCATTATGCTATATGAATATAGCTTGGTATGGAAATCAAACTTGTTGGTTTAGATATTTCTAAATTGGGCATATCATCAGTATAGATAAAACATCTTAAGGTATACCAAAAAATATTTATTAAATATTTATGATATCCACTTGATTTAATATTTGAAAATGATTATTATCCAAATAGATAAAAAATTAATTAATAAGGAGTGTGCATCATGGAAAAGATAACTTGGTTTGCAACCTACTTCGGTGTGGTAGCGGGTGTCGTCTCCCTAGCTTTGGTCTTGGTCAAGCATATATAATATATATCACACAGAGTTCCAAACTTCGGTCGAGGGCAGTTGCAGTGGCAGCTGCCTGAATTTTTTTGTATGTTGGTTATGCTACAGAGGAGAATCCCCATTGGAACAGAGAAGAACATATAAACGCACCTTCAGTTTTGGACAGTTGTATCAGACCATGGTCGCTTTGCCACATGCATTGGGCGTACTGCGAGGAAACAAGAAAAGCAATGTAGTCCATGCAAAGACTATAGAGCGGATCATGCTCGCCGTTACTGAGGTGAACGGCTGTGGTGCATGTAGCTATGCCCATACTCGGATTGCTCTACGTGAAGGGTTGGGTAATGAGGAAATTACAGCAATGCTACAAGGAAGTATGGAAGCGGTACCCGAACGAGAGGCAAAAGCAATCTTGTTTGCCCAGCATTTTGCGGAGACAAAAGCCATAGTCGACAGGGATGCCTACTACCAATTCATCTCGTCGTATCCTGAAGAAGAGGCCTTCGTGATGATAGCGGCAATGCAGGTAATCCTATTCGGTAATGCCTACGGAATTCCCTATAGTGCGCTGTCTTCTCGACTTAAGGGGAATCCTTACCACGATAGTACCCTTCTTTATGAGGTGGGGATGCTCGTTTGGGGACTTTTATGTCTACCTGTTGCATTAGTTCAGGCACTTGTGCAGAGACTATCTTCCCGACCGATTATCCGCTATTCATCGATAAATTGAGATAAATGCCCATTTTCCTCCTTGAATCCTCCGTGGAGGTCTTGTCCAAAGGCAAAAATGAATTACAATTACAGGACAAACGTAAGGAGCAGATGATGGTAACGATCAGGCAAGTATCTTCAAAAAAAGACTGGAACCGTTTTTTTTCCTTCCCCAACGAACTTTATCGAGACAATCCCTATTATGTCCCGACCTTAATTTATGATGAGAAGTGGAATTTCAACCCCAAGAAAAACCCTGCTTACGAATATGTGGAATCGGTTGCATTTCTCGCTCTCGATGGAAATGAGGTTGTAGGACGCATTGCTGCGCTGATCAACCATAAGCTGAATAAGCTCAAGAGCGAGAAGAAGATCCGTTTTACTCGTTACGATGTCATTGATGATTTCTCTGTCTCCGAGGCATTGTTCTCGGCAGTCTTCGAGTGGGGTAAGCAAGTCGATGCCGACACCATTATCGGACCTATCGGTTTTTCCGATCTAGATAAGCAAGGTCTCCTCGTCGAAGGATTCGATCAACCAGGAATGTTCATAACCCTCTATAACCATCCCTATTACCATGACCACCTGGTACGACTTGGGTTCGAGAAAGAGGTCGATTGGGTCGAGTTCAAGGTGTTCGTTCCGGAAAAACCGGATGAGCGTATTGAGCGGATTTGTGATATAGCGCAAAAAAGACATGGATACCGATTGCTTGAGTTTAAAAAGAAGAAAGAGGTCATCCCGTATGCCCGGCAAATGTTCAGGATGTACAATGACTCGTTTGCACAGCTATATGGGTTCTGTCCTCTCAGCGATGGACAGATCGATATGGCTATTAAGCAATTCATCAGCCTTGTGAGTCTGGAGTATGTCTTCATTGTCGTAGATAAGAGCGATGAGGTAATTGGATTCGGGATCATGGTCCCATCCCTCTCTCAGGCTGTAAAGAAATCCAATGGTCGGCTATTGCCTCTGGGACTGCTACGAATAACACGGGCACTGAAATACCACGATATCTTGGATATGTACCTCATTGCCGTGAAGCCGGAATACCTCGGAAGGGGAGTAAATGCTGTCATATTGAATGAGGGAATTAAGCGGGCTATTGCCAATGGGGTAAAGTTCGCTGAAACCGGTCCAGAACTCGAGGACAATGATAATGTACAGACTCAGTGGAAGGCTTTCACCGTTGAGCAGCACAAACGTCGCCGCTGTTACGGAAAACCCCTTTAACAAATAGCCTTCCATTACATCTGGACACCGACACTCACGCTGAATATCCAAGAAGGATCGAACATGTTATAGGCTATGTCGACTCCAACAGCCGGTATGGCGACCTTACGGAGATAGAGTCGGAAACCGGCTCCCGGTCCTCCAAAGATCTGCGGTTCTGCGATCACATCCGTATCGTACATGCCGAATTCCCAGAAATGGCCTATAATGCCAACTCCCCATGAGGTTCGGAATATGGGAAGATCATATCCTGTAGTAATGCTTGCCCAACGGTCGGCACTACTGCTCTTGGGAAGAGTTCTGTATCCATCTTTTCCATCAATGTCGGTCTCAGCAAGAGCAGGCATTTCCCCATAGCCACCCGAGAGCATGAATTTCAGTCGTTGCGTTTCCCACATTGGCAAGCTCCAAGATAGGTCTCCACTGACCTCCCATCCCGATTCCAGCAACAAGAATCGACTTGATAATGATGCTGTGGTTCCCACTGTAAGTACGTCTGCAAGTCTTGTATCGTCATATCGTAGAGAGATTTCGGGTTCTATATAGGTCAAATCGGTCAATGGGACGGAATCGACTCCGATTTCGATCTCCTGGATCTTCCAGTCACGAAAAGTTGCATTGGCACTCATGTCCAGTTGTGGTGTGAATGAGTAGCCAATACCAGCACCAATATTCAGGTATCGTGAAGTGAATGCACGGACAAGCGTTGTATCGGGAAGATACACCGCGCTGTCAGATGTTCCGAACCCGCCTGTCAGTGTATGTGACCATGCCGAGCGAGCTATGGACGGATTGGAGTAGACTAGGAGACCTCTCAAACCGTTGGTACCTCCATAGACGGCTGTCATGAGGAATGTATTATATCCGAACAGGTTCGCTTCAATGAGAAACAGTCCACCATTGAAACTCTCCCCGTCGGAGGTGAAGTAGGGTACCGGTATAAGACTCCACTTCTCTTCTACGGTTACCACAAGATCGGAAACGGGTATTGATGTTGAATCTTGGGTTTGAGGAGTGAGTGACAACGAGACAGTGGAGAACAATCCACTTTTCAAAAGGACAGTCTCTACGTTTTCTATATCTTCTTGAAATATAGTTTGACCCTCATCTAGGGGGATGAGAGCCCTCACAACCGAAAATTTCGTCCGTTTCAGACCTTCGATTTGAATTTCTCCAAGCATGACACCGGTAGTCGCGATGGAAGGGGTTTGTGCATATACAGCGAATGTGATGAAAAGTAACAGAATGACTGTGAAGAATGTCCGAAGGTGTTTCATATGCATACGTAGGTCCCTCCTCAACGAGCTTATTAGTGAATATTTAGACTTTTACACTAAAGCATTATTCTACACAAGGGACACAGAGTGAAATCGATTCATGGCGAAGGAAGCATTTTACGTTGGACGTATTTATAAGTATCTTCAGTTTATCATAGTGTTTCAATAGGAGAATGATGATGAAAATCTTTACATATGCATTGATACTTGCCTTGGTGCTTTTCGGTCTTTCACCATTGGTAGCGTCGGGGAATCAAGAGTCTGAACCATTGCAAACTGCCTCGGACCTTTCCGGGCCACCTATAACGACGGTTCCCGGATCTATTAGCGACTACGAAGACTACCCTGTAGCAGTGTTTGCAGGAGGGTGCTTTTGGGGCGTGGAAAGTCTGTTTGAAAACCATTCAGGAGTCTTAGATGTTGTCTCCGGATATACTGGTGGAACCATGGAATTCCCTACCTATCGTTATATTTCCATGGGTAACACAGGCCATGTGGAGGCGGTAGCGGTATTTTATGATCCGGAGAAAACCAATTACCGGACATTGGCAAAATATTTTTTCGAGATCCATGATCCTACCCAAGAAGGAGGACAAGGCCCAGATATTGGAAGTCAATACGAATCCGTGATCTTCTATGGTAATGGAGAGGAAGAGACGATCGCCCACGATCTCATCGAAATCTTGGAAAAAGAGGGGTATGATATAGCTTCTCGGGTGGAAGAGAGATCAGCGTTCTATCGTGCCGAAGGGTATCATCAGGATTATTATGCCAATAATGGAAGTACGCCCTACTGTCATGTCTACACCAAACGATTTCCCGATTGAGCGATAACGTTTTCTTCCAGCCAGATGGCGACGCCATCTTTTTCATTTGACTTGGTGATGTAGGAAGCTGCATCTTTTGCCGCGGATTTGGCATTCTCCACTGCCACCCCAGTAAAGTATGCCAGCATACCTACATCCATCAGGTCGTCACCGAAGCAGATGACTTGCCCTGGATCGACATCCTCCAAAATATGTTGTAGAGCAGAAAGTTTTGTAGCATGCACGTGTGATAGACGGTACAGATCGGGTTGCCACAGAGCGGTTACCGTCCCGATTCCCTGCCACCTTTCGCCAAGCTCTTTCGCATGATCTGCTGCAGTCCATAGGAAAAGGCTGAACACATCCTTAGGAACCGATTGAAAAGAGAAGGTATCATGGGTAATCCTTCCCCCAGCGGTATCCATTGTCCACGACTGTATCAACGGGTTTACCAAAAGATCTTGCATCACATGGTCCAGCATTTCACGGTCTATCGGCTTTAGGTATTGTACCGAATCCCCTTTCATGGCGAGAGCACCTCCACTGAGTACCATCGCATCAGGTTTGAGGATTTCTATGAACTCCGATGCGTAGGATTTGCTTCGGGTAGTGGCGATCGCAAATTTGCAACCCATTTCCCGAACTGCGGAAATGGTCTTAAGCGCCCGCTCCGATATGCTACGGTCATCATACAACAATGTCTCATCCAGATCGGTAACTACCCATTTGGGAACAATCATGGCAATTCTCCCTGTTGAAGTTCTCCTAAGGATGGTACAAATTCCCGTTTGAGACAAGGTGATTATTGGGCTTTTCAGGTATCCCACTTGTTCGCTACAATTGAATTACGTTTCGGGAGGCACCTCATGTCGAATGTCAAGTCAGATCCTGCCAGTATAAGAAAAGCCTTGGTGACTGGTAGTTCAAGAGGAATAGGGCTAAGCATAGCGAAGGTCTTGGCCAGTCATGGAGTTGATATCTGTATCACAGGAAGGAACTTCGAGAGTCTTCTGAAGGCAAAACGACAGATTCTCGATTATGCACAACCCCATTGCGATACACCCGAATGCGGTTTGGTTTTTCCAATCCAAGTCGATCTTGGTCTCCCTGAGACTCCTGCCATCCTTATGGATAAAACCATCGAAAGTTTGGGAAGTTTAGATCTATTGGTGAATAATGCCGGTATTTCCCTTAGCACACCGCTCGAAGAGACTACCATTGAGCAGTGGAATACCATAATGGCCATAAATGCGAGAGCACCCTATTTCTTATGCAAACAGGCGCTTCCATATCTACGAAATTCCTTTTCTCCAACGATAGTACAGATTGCATCGGTAGTAGCCTATGAGGGCTATGTGGACCAAAGTGCCTATACAGCTTCAAAGCATGCTCTTCTTGGATTTACCAAATCTTTAGCAAAGGAAGTCCATGAAGATGGAATTCGGATCCACACTATCTCTCCTGGGGGAGTCGCAACCGATATGATCGGAGCAGTCAGACCGGATATCGATACCAGTGCGCTTATCGATCCTGATGAGATCGCACAAATGGTATGGTTCCTTGTATCCCACCGAGGTAACGCAATGGTCGACCATGTTGCAATCCATAGATCATCCAAATTACCATGGACCTGAAATAGGGTAGTACAAACTACTGCAGAGAACTGAAATTTCTGTTATAGTCAGTCCGTGGCTCCGTCGACTGGACTCTTGAATCCACTATGGATGCCAACAATGGTTACAGGTGGCATTTTCATGGAATTCCTCAATCTCTGGAATCTACAGGGACAGTTGTTGTTACTCCTTGTAATCGGAGCATTTTTACGACGGTTTGGCATATTTACTGGGCAGACTAAGGCTTTCCTGACCGATTTTGTCATTTATGTGACACTCCCTTGCAGCATAATCCTCTCGTTCAGGATGGATATCGATTCTACAGTTCTCGTATCTTTTGCCTTGGTTCTTGTGGTGTCACTATTGATCCAACTTTTTTGTATGCTGCTGGGTGTATTACTGTATAGGAGACAAAGTGCCCCACGCAGAAGTGTTTTACGATACGGTATCCTGGTTTCCAATGCGGGTTTCATGGGATTACCTATAGCGGGGGAGTTGTTCGGTAGCGGGGGACTCATGTTTGCCTCTATCTATCTGATTCCACAGCGTATTGTATTATGGACTGCTGGAATCTCCTGCTTCTCCCATGAGGATGTATCCTGGAAACAGACTGTTAAGAAGATAGCTATCCACCCTGGTTTGGTTTCTGTCTATATCGGATTACTTGTCATGTTTTTCAATCCACCTATACCGGTGTTCATTGAGAAGACGATGGCATCCATAGGTTCATGTACTACACCGCTATCGATGATGTTGATCGGAAGTATCGTCGGTGAAATGGACAGGTCGCAAATGCGAATAGACTGGTTTTCCCTCGGGTATTCCACTATCCGCTTGGGTTTGATTCCCTTGGCTGCTTATCTAGGCTGTCGAGCATTTTCCATAGATCCACTGATCACCAGCGTATCTGTGCTTCTTGCGGGAATGCCGGTGGGGAGTACTACGGCGATTATAGCGGCAAAATATGGTGGGGATGCGCCATTCGCCTCACAGTTGGTGACGATCTCTACCGTCCTTTCCATGGTATCCATACCGCTGTGGGCTTTAGTACTTGCATAAAAGGTTTATTGAAATAGATATAAGTCTTGTGCAACTTTTTGTTGCAATTCGGAAGGTTGGATGACACAATTCTTTAAAGATGATGTAAGGGAGTGTGTGACTTGTTAACAGTGGAGAACCCCAGAAATCGTTGGTTCATCCTTGTCATGGTGTTATTACTCCTAGTCGTGCTCTGGTGGACGCAACCATATGTCCTTTTCCATACCGTCATTGAATTCATTGCGATTTTTATAGCCATGTCGCTTTATAATATGGGCTCTCAAGCCTATCGATACTCACAAGATAAGGTCTTATACTTTGTAAGTATAGGAGCTTTCCATGTTGCTGTAATAGATAGCCTGCATACACTCACCTATGCCGGATTACAGGCATTCCCCAATGCCACTGTGAATCATACTACCCAACTCTGGATTGCCGGTAGATTAGTTCAACTTGTTCTACTAGCTTTGGTTCCATTGGTCCACCGTCAGAGTAAACGGATTTCCAAGGTATCTATAGAAGTCTTTTTCTTCGTTCTTTCGTGTTTTCTTATTGGTCTTATCATCTTTGATCGGTTTCCTCTTTGCTATGTGGAAGGATCTGGCCTAACTCCATTCAAAATCTATACGGAGTATATAATTATTGCCCTAGTGATTGTAGCTTTGGTATGTATCAAAAGGTTCCATGTGGTCACCAACCAGAAAATTGTTAACTATATTCGGATTGCACTGGTATTCCTTGCACTCTCAGAATTGAGTTTCACCCTGTACCGGGATGTCTATGGCATTTTCAATGCTATAGGACACTTTCTTAAGATAATCTCATTTTTCTCGATCTGGATATTGGTTGCAGACGAAGGATACGCCAAACCCTATGATAATCTCTTCTTCCAAACCTATCAGAATTCCATTCACGATCAACTCACAGGATTGTTCAATCGTCGCTATTTTGAACTGGAATACGACAATATAATGAAGCTATACCAGAATCGGGAAATTTCTGTAGTGATGACCGATATCAATGGGCTGAAACTCATCAATGATGCATTCGGCCATCATGAAGGTGATCGTCTGATTGTAGCATTTGTACAACTGCTACAGTCACGATGTAAGAGTAATGATGTCTTGATCCGCATTGGTGGCGATGAATTTCTTGCTATTATTCCAGATTCCAGCCATGAGAAGGTGGAATCATTCTTCTTGGATCTCAGTATTGCCTTCTCAAAAATCGAGACGGGACGGATTACCTATTCCGTATCATTTGGTGTTGCGACAAAGGATAAAGGAGAAATCGATGGTAAGCTCTTGGTAGCTCGGTCAGAGGAGCAAATGTACCACTACAAGCTAATGTACAGTGCCAAAGTCAAAGCTCTCATAATCAAGCGGGCATTGCAAACCGTGTATGCTATGGATACGTACGAAGAAGAGCATAGTAATCATGTCTCCGAACTCTGTGAACAATTCGGTAAGGTCATGGATTTCTCTCCAGAGAGGATTCAAACCTTGGCACTGGCAGGGAAGATGCACGATATCGGAAAGGTTCATGCTTGGGAATCGGGAGCAGTGCCGTCAAAAACCTGGAATAAACAAGATTCGGTCCATGTTCGTAGACACACGGAAATTGGTTTTACTATATTGAGTTCAGTCAATCTGTATTGTTCTATAGCCGAATTCGTTCTCTACCACCACGAATGGAATAATGGGGAGGGGTATCCGGTCGGACTGAAGGGGGATGACATTCCCGTGGAATCCAGAATGATCGCTATTGCTGAAGCTTATGATGTGATGGTTTCCGGAAGACCGTATCAGAGACAACGTACCCATGAAGATGCAATCGGTGAGTTGAAGCGATGCAGTGGCTCGCAGTTTGATCCACAGCTTGTTGAAGTTTTCGTCTCAAAAGTAGTTTAATGATGGGAAAGGCTTTCTCTATCCCTTTTTTCTGGATATAATCCAAATATGGGAGTATGACAATAGTGATTAGACGGTATCTGCCTATCCTCTTGGGTTTCATTCTATCAAGTATGGTATTCACATTGTCAGCCGAAGGTGCCTCCACAGCAATTGCACCTGAGGAGGTCTCAGCTCCATTGACAGTAAGAGAAGTTCCTGCAGTCAGGTACTGGAAGAGTAGTAATGATATTGGCTTTCCCACTACGTTATTACCATTCCAGCGGGACGTGGCCAAGGTTCCTCTCCGGAACGAACCTAAGATTGTTCCAATCCTCTACCACAATATTGTTTTTGGACGGACTGGGAATATCTACAACCGGGATATCTACAACTTCGAACACGATCTGGCTTTCCTGAAAAGGAACTACCTCATACTCGATTTCCAGGAACTGCTCGATATTTATAACGGGAAGAAGACTATAGCATCAGATGCTACCGTGATTACTTTTGATGATGGTGACCTTTCCATCTATGCCATTGTCTATCCCCTATTGAAGGAGATGGATATGAAAGCTACCTTCTTCCTCGTTCCCAATTTTATCGGGGAGGTCGGTTACATGAGCTGGGACCAAGTACGGGAAATGAATAACTACCGTACCCTGACTGGACGAAAATTATTTTCCTTTGGTTCTCACTCGCTGACCCATAGACCACTCGGAGATTTGACCAAGGAAGAGGTCTTCTTTGAGATGCAAGAGTCAAAGCGAATTATGGAGAAGGAGCTGGGAGAACCAGTGTTTACGATTGCCCTTCCGTTCGGAAGTGGAGCTGGAAGCGCAAAAATTATTGAGGCTGCGAAGGCGAGCGGGTATCTAGTCGTGAGGACTTCACAACCAGGCGCTGTCGCGACCGAAATGATTAATCCGATGAACATTCGTACCTTCAATGTGGAAAATTACAGCACTGATGTCTTCGTCAGGCATATGCTTGACCTTACAGGCCGATAGGGGAAATTGCCATGCCTAGAATCCTACGACTCTTTGTAATTCCATTCCTTTTTCTTTTGACTTCCTGTCTCCATGGAGTTGCTACGATTGATACGCTTGAAGTCGGAAGGCGAGAAATGGAATTCGGAGATTTTACCTGGAGAGTCAAAACCTCAACTGCAGCTGTTGCTCCCGGTCCAAACTTCTACGCAGGAACTACAGATGCCGTGTGGGTAGATGATGAGGGGATGCACCTGACCATAGCAAAGCAGGGAGATCATTGGTATGCGACAGAAGTCTTTACTAGGCAAAGGGTGGGATATGGCACCTATACCTTCACCGTGGAAAGCGATGTTCTCTCGTATGATCCTTCAGTGGTAGCTGGATTTTTTACCTGGGACACTGCTCCGGTAGAGTTCAATAGGGAGATCGATATAGAGTTCGCCGCATGGGGTGAACCGGGTGGGACCAAATTCCAATACGTGGTTCAACCTTACACCTCTTCAGACCGTATACGAATATTCGATCCAAAATTGCAAGGTAGTACCACCACTCATCGGATTATTTGGACTCCCAAACATTTGGAATTCTTCAGCTATCATGGTCCTGTCGATCCCGACGATCCACTTTCACAGGAAAATCTTATGCAACACTGGGTTTTCTCCGGAGATCCACCAACTGAAGGAAAGGTTCGATTCCGCATCAACCTCTGGCTATTTCGAGGTCAAGAGCCCGAGAATCGGACAGAAATGGTAGTGAAATCGTTTGATTTCAAACCTTTGGAGCGTTGACCTTCGAAGTTCGTTCGAACCCCTTTCTGACCTGAGCTCCCCAGCCTTTGTCCTTCCTCATTGCACTGAAGAATCCAGTTACCCGCCAAAGGCTGATATATTGGCGTATGCCGAAATTTTCCATGACCGCTATGCCTAATAATCGTCGTACATCCCTTGGGCCATACATTTCATAATCCATTTCGCTGATAAGCACGGAGGAGACACTTACTAGAATTCCCAGTAGGATCGTTGCAGTAAAGAGCAGCAGTCCTATCTGAAGATTCAGCAAACCAAAGAATGCAGAGAGAATGACAAGAAACAGTCCTTGAGCTTCAATGAAAGGACCGACCAGTTCAAAGATGAAGTAGTAGAGCATGCCAGCCATTCCCAACCGCCCATATCGAGGATTTGCAATCATCGTACTATGGAACAACAGGATATCGACAAGTCCCCGGTGCCACCTGTCTCTTTGTCTGTGTAACACCTTCCAGGATTCGGGTACTTCGGTCCAACAATTCGCATTAAATGCATACTGGACCCGGTAAGGACGTTTGGCTTCCCTCATGGATCGGGAGAGACGGACCACGAGTTCCATATCCTCTCCTACCGTATCTTTTCGATATTTCCCACTCTTTGTGAGGTACCCACCAGTCTGAATCGTCCTTTCCCGATTAAAGACTCCAAAAGCTCCACTTATTATCAGAAGAAGATTCATATGAGCCCAACCGACTCTTCCGGACATGAATGAGCGCATGTATTCCAACGATTGCAAACGAGCTAGGAAGTTCTTTGGTAGCGATATTTCATCGAGAGAACCCAGCTCAACCGAGCATCCGTTTATGGGACAGATATTACCTCCACTCGCTATTGTCTCAGCCGATGCATCAATCATTACAGATACAGCCTTCAATAAAGCATCGCTTTCCAATAGTGAGTCGGAATCGATACCACAAAAGAACTGCTTCGAAGCAACATTGAGACCGAGGTTCAATGAATCGGCTTTTCCTCCATTTACCTTATCTACAACTAGTAAGTTTGGGATGTTCTTATTCGTATAGATTCCTCGTAAAGTTCTGGTCTGTAATCGTTTTTGGATGATACGATCCCGTTTTTCCAGGTCAAAGTAGGATATCAGAGTGTTCAACGTTTCATCTTTACTTCCGTCATTCACCACAATTAACTCAAAATCGGGATACCGTTGGTTCAGCAACGAATTGACACTCTCGATAATATTGTTCGCTTCATTGTATGCAGGAGCAATAATCGAAACCGAAGGGAGGAGCTCTCTCGTATAGAGCATGGTAAGATCCTTGCTCTTCCAGAGTCTTGATTGGATTCGAGCTCCCCTGACCGATACAAGAAGCACGGAAAGATAAATCAAATTTATTGTTATTGCATAGAAAGCCAATAGATAATTGAAACGTACTATGTAGAGTCTTCCAATTTCCTTCCATGATAAGCTTATAAGGTTTGTGAATTCACTTGAGAGGATCACTATGGGAAACAACAAGAGGATGAGCATAAGCAAGAGAGCGAGTCTAAGACGTTGTGGAGGTTCCTTATGGGGTGGGGGTAATTCCGTCTTATGCTTTGCTATGCGTATCTTGAATTCTCCCAAAAGCCTTTTATCCAGATACTGGATAATCTCCGATTTCATCATGGGATCACTTTTCAGCATAGGGCGAAGTACTTCAATAATCTGTCGTTCTATAGCCGGATCCCTATTTCTGTTCAAGAAAAAGATGATACCGCTCGTATGTCTCGCCCGTACCAGGTGGCGTATCAGGTCGACAACCTGATCGTGTAAAGTGCCGGTGATTCTAAGAAGGAAGTATTCGATTCTGCGATCCAGTACCTTGGCAAGCAGCTCTGAATGTATATGATTCTTGGTCTGGGTAAAGCGTTCCACAATCTCGGAGAGCAATACGGGATTCTGGAAAGTCATTTCGGCAAGACATTGGACAATCTGGTCATGAATGGATCTTTTTTTCGCATAGGAAAGGATAATGGGAATACTCTCTTTACTTTGGAGTGTGCCATATGCCCGGATCACCGAGAGAAGGACATCTTTTTTCTTGCTGGAGATAAAGGGCTCTTGTATGAGTTCTTCGGGAAAGTGTTTCACCAAAGCCTCTAATGCCAAGTGACGTATGGGAATTCGATCCGACTGTGCAATTGTTGTCAGGTAAGTTCGAAACTCTTGTGAAGGATGATAATAGGCATACTTACAGATAATCTTTTGCATATAAGAACGGGAATTGTCTTTGCGTTTGAGCAAGTACGGAAATAATAGATCTTCATAGGTGAAGAGTATCGCTCGCAATCGTCCCGCCATCCAAGGTGTCGCTTTCCTGATTTTGCTTATCACGGGTATAATTGCCCTTGTGTCCTTCTGTATTGCGAGGGCTTGTGCGATATAAAGGGAGACATTTACATCTTTTTCCTTTTTAAGTGCATACAAAAGGGCATCCCTTACGGATCCATGGTTCAGATAGCGTAGGTTCGCTGCAGCCTCAATTCTCCGAATCCGCCTTCTTGATTGGAGTTGATTCATATAGAAGTGCGGTAGATTCGTGCCAAGCAATAGTTGAAGAAGATATTCTTCCCTCTCCGTTGGCAAGGATACCGAGCACTTCAGTTCCTTGAACAGAGTGAACAATTCTTCTGGATCGATTTGATCTTCATCTATTTCCCCATCGATCAATTGGTGTTCCAATATATCTCGATGTTGTTCGATTCGTTTAGTACGGGCTCTCCGATACCATTTAAGTATAAAGGTAGCAAGGATTAAGGAAACGTCGATACAAAGTACGACGATGGTTAGTACGATGGCGAACGTATTACCCATGTTCAACCACCCTGGATCTGTAGTCTATTTGCGATAAGTTTCACTACACCAAGAAGCTCAACCATCATTACCGGTCTCCAGAAGAAATGCGATATGAATACATCGAGAGCTCTCCCAACAGTTGCCTCATTCTTTGTAGATGACATGAGGAGAAAAGGAATTTTTCGTGTAGCCGGCTTTGCCAGCAACTGCTTTCTCAAGGTTATAGCGTTCACCTTAGGAACCATTAACTCGCTAATGATGAGATCAGGGATCTCCTCTTCTATTGATCTTCTCCCTTGTAAACCATCATCGACTACGATAACTCGAAAACGCTCTTTCTCAAGTGACCGTTTTATCAGGTTTCGGCCGAGACCAGGATGGTCAATCAATAGAATTGTGAAAAGGGTATTGGTTTGTGTGGAATCTCCTGAATCGGTTACCAGGATACCTCCACCTCTCTTTTGCGCCAGTTTCAATCGATACCGTGCTGTCTGTATGGTTATATTTCTCATCTGATCAAGATCATCGCGTATACTGATAGGCAACTCGGTTGTGGAAAACAATCCTATAGAAAGGGTGATGGGAACAATGAAAGCCTCAGAATCCGATACATGGGAAATCAGGTTATTGGCTTTTTCAATCACCTCTTCACGGGATGGCATGGTGCAATAGATGCCGAAAATGGCTCCTGCGAACCGGAACGCTTGGCTCGTGGTCTCTATCTGTTGCCCGATCATTGATGCAAGGGTTTTCATGGTCGCATCACCCTCCGCACTCCCGAAATCGAGATTGATTTGGGCAAGATTGTCTATACTTATCATGATAAAGTGGAGATGCTTCCCATTTTCCACAATATTCTTCATTGCCTCTTTCACAAATACCGAATGAAAAGTCTCATTATAGAGACCAGTGATAGAATCGCGGAACAGGCTCTCCTCCATTGCGTGGAGTTTGGCTTCTAAGCCCGATTTTTGGATCTCAATTTCCTTCAATTGAGAATCTTTGCTATCGAGATCAGCCCTTGCCTCAAATACTAAAGTGCTAAGCGTGTCGGGTAGAGCAATTCGATACTCTTTGCTGAGCAACTCCACAAAGGGTGCGACAACGGTGATCCACGACATTCCCTTTCTTTCATGCACTAGGGAGAAAAAGGCATTCCAAATGCCATCTTCGGGTAGGCTGGTTTTCTGGATAGTTCGAGATTTCGGATCATAGGAAAAAGGCGACTCTACGAAGACCTTCTTTACCTCGACTGGTCCAAACATGTGTACATATCGTTTTACTATACGATTGCAGAGGGCTAGATACCCACCATCATCGAGCAGTTGTTTCTGCACAGTATCTAAAAATATGCCACATTGGAGGTCTTTCAAGATATTGATGTAATGCTGGGGATCTTTCTGTATGATTGAACCGTGTTGGGGACAGATCATGCCGATATCATAGGAAGAAAGTTGTTCCATCACCGGCTTGAGTATTGCATGAGAGGGCATGTACGATTCATGAAATGTCTCCATTCCCTCTTCGTAGTCATCTCCTGCAAATAGTTCCCATTGCGTCCCTATGGAACCGAATAAATCTCCCGATACCAAAATCTTTTGCTTTGGCAGGTAACTCATAATAGCTCCGGGAAAGTGGAGATAGGGTGCAGGCAAGAATTGAACACTCGTCCCATCGCTCAAAGGAAACGTATAATTGTGGATTTCGACAAAATAGAAGGGGCGGGATACACCATAGTAACGGATAATATTCGATGTTCTCTGATGGCAACAGTATACCCCTTTGAACCCGGCTTTTTCAAAGAGTGTGAGTGATCCACATAGATCTGGATCCTGATGGCTACATACAATTGCATCCAGTCTATCCACAGGAACCAGACTATTTACCTTTTCCAATACCATATCAAAGTCAATGGATGACCCCGGATCGAATAAGATCGCACTGTTATCTTGGATAAGCAGATAGGGATTACATTGCAGGTTGTGCTCGAGATGTCCCGAGCCAACCCACCAAAAGCCTTCTGCCAGCTGTACCGGTTGTGGATAATCCATAATCTATTGCTCCCTCCGCGTAGTAAAATACTCACGGATGATATGAAAACTATCTTTCAATCGTTCCCTATAGGTCGGTTGGTTCCATGGAGTCCAAGGAAGTGTAACTGCGTTTTGTGCATCGGTTGCAGTTGAAAACGTTCCCAGAATTGTATCGGTCTTTTCCTGGACAAGAAGACCGGAAACCACAATCCCCTCGGATTGAGTTGTTTGTAACACATCCCTGAGCGGATCGGTATAAAAAGTTCCGCGATCATTAAGCACTGTTCCTGAAGAAGGATCGGAGACATTGATCCGTCCCCATGGAATACGGATGCTCACGATATCGCCCTTCATGACCCAATGGTTTGTGGATCCTTGTAGATCACCATACCTGAGTTGGCTGGAATTCTCATATCGTGCGGCAATAGGCGTTCCATCTTCTAGCGCTCTCGCCTTATTGGTCAATTTCCGCATTTCTTCGAATATTCCTCGCTGCTCAAGCGAAGCATAGGTGGAAAATCCATACTCGGCTCCATTCGCTGGAGGAATAGCCAACAACCGGGCTGTATCCAAGCCATCGGTCACTATAAGGTATTCCATTCCTGTTTGGGCTTTCACAGGAAGAGAAGGATCATACACCAGTTCTCCCTTGTCTCTAGCGAACGTATCGATTCCTAGAATAAGCCTCTCTTTATCCAAATCGAGAGTATTCTTTAAGGTGATATCGATATGGAGGAACGAGGCATCTGCACGCAAGGCTACCTGCTCAATTGCTCCTGAACCGGAGGTTTCCGCGCCTGCTCGGGTAGGCTTTACCGCTTCGTATGCAATAATACCATAATTCTGTTCTGGGTCGATCGCATTATGCCAGAGTATATGCCTATCGTAGGGGATCATGTACGGTTCGGTTGTCCAAGTCTTCTTTGTCCACTCGTCCATCCACTCAAAGATGATGCCGCCGGCGTACCCTTCAACGCGCATTGCCTCGAACATTCGTATGATACCTTCCCCTTGGACCTCTTCGGTCATTGATCCATGGTGGTATCCATCAGGACTTATGTGGGCATTGCCCATTCCTGTGGCAAGACCGAATTCTGCCACTACAGCTGGGTAGGCAGTGTGCATCTGTATGAATTCTCGCAGATAGCCACCGTAGCGAAAACGACCTTGTCCATCTTCATACAGGTCATAGAGGGGATCGTTGTTCATGAAGTCGGGATAATTGGGATAGATATGGTATGCACCAAAAAGTCCCGCCTTCAGTTGGGATCCTGGCAGTAGATGATTGATATTAACGGTTATACGGTCGTTGGATTCCTTGATCTTAAGACCGTCTTCATTCCTCTCTGATGGATGATCGATAGGATCAAGTGTTGGCCAGTTGACTATGGCTACCGGATGTTGCCATCCATAGGTGGATTCCTCATAGTTCAGCACATAATCAAGACTAGCTGCGAGCCATGCCTCGGTCGGCGTTGCATCCTCTGTAGTTCCAATGTATTGACCATTGAATGCATACCCTACGTTAAGCAAATCGGTTGCCTCAACCTCGTGAGGTTCTAGCTCTCTTCCTACCAGATATCCGATAACGTAGGCCGATACATTGCTGGTATAGGTTCCCCAGGCTCTTCCTCTCCGTTCTCCGATAGTTGCATTGCCATGGACCGCATCGATCACATGCTCAATTTCCTTTTCATACTCCGCTTGATAGGCGGAGGCAAGATAATCGTTCCCATGTGGTTCTTCCTCCGGCCAGATTTCCTGCATCAACCAGATAGGCCGGTTAGGATGGAGCTGGTTATACAGGAGGAATGCGTTATAAAATTCTGGGTCTAAAAGAGTGTAGATACGAAGCGTATTCACTCCCAAGTCTCCCATTTTCGTTAGCCAACGGTAGTAGAGAGCCTTGTTGTTTGGGAAATCGGTGAACCATTTCCCTGGCATCGCAATTCCAAGATTGACCCCATGGATGAAGAGGTCATTCCATTCGTTGTCTTTCCATACTTGGAGCATATTTCCTTGAGTCCGGCTGACCATGGTCGTATGGTCTATTTCTACTACTTTGGCAGCAGTTTTGGGTGCGGGATTCTGCTTTCGGAATTCAGCTTCAGAGAATATGGAACGTAAAAGAGGCATGTAGACATGCCATTGGAAAAAGTGTTCTCTATCAAGGTCCTCAGGTATACTACGTTGCATGAGCGTAGGTACCCCGGCAAGGAAAGAGAATTTCAAGGGTGTTCGGCTATATGCCCAGTTCCCTGCAAAATAGTATGTGGTGTGCTCAGCAACCGTGCTTTGGATGATAGCGGGAAAAGATGACGGTATGCCATAATTTTCAAGTTTATCCATTCCAGAGGCTGTTGTATCGAGCGTGTAGGTGCCTAGGAGCTGTGCGTCGGAAAGTGGTATGACGATATCGAACATCCGGTTATAGGAGAAGGATCCTTGTAATCCAAGGGTCTTTGTAGCTTCTGGTGTATACTCGAATATATTTGCCTTAGAACTAAGATCTGCTTCCATGGTAAGTACAACGACCTCTTCGGCTGTATTGTAGAGCAAAATGCCGCTTCCTCGATAATTCCAGGATTTTCCCGTATGCCGTTCGTACATGGGATATACCCATGGCGGACAGTCCCCTCCAATAGCAAGATTATTGATATAGAGGCCAGACCATCCGGTCCATTGGACACGGAACATTTCATACAGTTGCGACTGGATATAATCGGGAGTAGGGGTGGCAAAGGTGTTGTATTCTGCGATTACTGTATTGGGCTCATCACGATTCAAGAATGAGCGCAGGGCATCCACATCGTCCTGGTCGACTCCACCATAGATTAAGTTTCGTACGCCATCTTCTGTAACGGTGGTAATATCGTTGTTATTCCTGTAGACACCATACGTGTCGGCGATATAAACGATGTCAGTGTCTTCGGGGATGGGAGAGAGCGGAGAAATGCGGTCTTTTTCAGGAAGGTCTGGGAGGTATCCCCGGTAGGAGATCTCAGTACTATGAGGAATGCCTTCGGACTGTGGGATTTTTAGATGATGGAGAATCCAGCCTAACCCGAGATGTTGTACAGCAGGATTTTCGGGTACACTTTTATTATACACAAGGAGATTCAAAGGAACCTCTGGTCGGATAAGCCATATGATCCATGGTGTTAAGATAAGCAATATGAGGATAACGGTTATAAAAAGGGGTCGATAGACAGTGGTTTTACCGGGAAGCGATTTTTTTCGCTTTTTCTTTCCTCTCATGCGTGCAGTATAGGGCAAACGAACGTGATTGGATAGGAAAAGAGTTTCCTAATTATTCATCTATCAGGAAATTGTTGATCCAATCTTGGAGGAGAAAGGAGTAATTACAGCGCAATATCTAGCCCGATGGTGATAGCCATGCTCGTCTCCAGTTGTGCAGAATCCTGTATATGGTCCATAACAAAGGATGGGCCGACATAGAGATACAGGGAATCTTCCAATGCAAGATCGGCACGAGTGGCGATCTCAACCGACATGTCCAAAGATTCGCTACCGGTAAGATATGACCAATACCATGCCGGTGCCAGATATACTTGAAAGAGTCTTGAAGGTGTGAACATCATTTGCCCGGCGACACTGCCGGAGAATCCCTGTCTCATATCTTCTTCAGAGATTCGATATGACGTTCTCCCCCAAAGATCCCAGTTTATCGTATACCCTACCAAGCCATGGATTCCTCCTGAGAGGGTTATGGGAATATCGGGGGATGGGGTATCGAAATAGGAATCGACACCTGCTCCCAGCGAAAGGTCATAGGAGAATTCCACTTTTGGGGCCTGTTCCATTCCCACTCGAACACCATTGAATACTTGAGATTCCGATGCATAGCCAAAGTAGGAGAAGTTTGGGTTGACCTTTCGATATCCACGGAAGATTCGATAGGTCACATCCCAATCAGGTGAGAAGTGCGCGGCCGTATCCCCATATCCGGAGAAGGAAAATTGTGAACCTGCCGTGATGGCCAATTCATTATCTTCTATGAACCACATGTTTTCGATATCCACTGAGAAAAAGTCTGAGATATCGGAAGTCGAAAAATCATAGGAAAGCTCTCCTAGGGATGAGAATTTCAGATATCCCACAGAACCTAGGCTCGTGCGGTAATCATAACTTCCTTGAACCCCAGATCCGACCGATCCCTGTGTAGTTAGATATTCCCCGAATACACCAACGTAAGCAGAACTTTGTCCTGCAAGGGGCAAGGTAGCGAGTATCATGGTTATGATAAGAGCCAATCCGAATTTTGCTAATTTCTGCAAATTGAAGTACATGAAGTCTCTCCTCTCTACCGTACCATCCGTTCCAAGACCTTGAGGGAACGACTGTTTGGTGCTGAATCAATGATTCTGTTGGCGATATCCTCTAAAGAAGTGCGATTTGATATTCCTGCATTGAAGAGGTCTATTACCGCACGGTAATCCTCTCCTGGAATAGATGATCGGGAGAGTGCTTCGACCACCTTAAGGCTCAGGGTTTCTTCCAACCCCCATTGTCTCAATGCTATAAGCAGCCCTCCACCATAACGGAAGTTATTCCACCTTTCAGCAGATCTCTGTTTGTTGAACATAGCAATTAGGGCTTTAAGGTCTTCATCGGGAACTCCTTGACGATAGATGGTCGTTACTCTAGACCATATCGTGTTATCGGACACTATGCGTTCGGCTTCCTGTAATCCCAATTCATGTACGATCAAATCTCGTGTGTAAGAGTAGGCTTGCCTCTCCAGTTCCAAAGCGTTGTACAATGTAGAAGTAGGGACCCGCTTGGCGACTCCCTCTTCCAGTCTCAAGACAAGAAGATCTACTGGTATCTGATCCTCTTGGGCTTCGGTGAGAAGGTTATGTATTTGCTGTTCTTCGGATTCAGTAAAATGAGCGGATTTGACTGTCCGCTCAAATCGGGCGTTCCAGGTCCCGGCAGGGAGAATACTCCCCACCAGAACCCAAAACATAACGAGAATGGGAATAATCCTGGAAGTATGGATACCCAATTAAAACTCTCCTATCTAACGCCACCTGGTGTGGCAAACTTATGCGAGAAGGCACTGCCGGATGCACCGGGATTTCCTTCAGCCTTTGCATTCCGTTTTGTCAAACCAACCGCATTTCGTGTAGTAGTCTTCTGTTGCGCTGCAATTTCTTTTCCAACCGCAGATCTAACAGCGGAACGAACTACCTCTGAATCCAGCGGATCATACCGTTCACCTTTGGATACACCGTTTTGGGCTTTGGTTTGCTCAACTACATCATGAAGACCTTTAGCAACACCTTGGGCAATTTCCTGTTTGGAATAACCCAGTCGAGTCATTTCCCGCGATTCGATTGCAATTTCCAAAGCCATTTCGGCTCGAATCCTTGCCATTTCCATTGATGGTGATTCCATTTCAGCGGTTCCATAGTGAAGAGCATACGCAATCATTGCCGGGTCTGCCATTCTGGCTTCATCCCAGTTCAATAGTCGGGCTTGCTCACGTAACATACCCACTGACTCCTCGTCCCATCCGCGCTCTCTCAGTTGATAAGCCAATTCAGCGACAAAAGGATCCTCCATGCCGGTTTCTAACTCCTCAGCCATTACTGGGATCACGGTAAACGCTACAAGCAATAATAACAATCCTATACGTTTCATTTTACATATCTCCTACATTTCTAGAACTGAATTTATTCCACCGAATCCATCGTCTACCTGAAGATAGGCGTTTGGATCGGCTATCCAGCGTTCTCCATCGATGACGAATTGGTAACGATATTCCTTACCCTGTTCCAATTCCATCTCGATGCTCCAAGTCTCCCCCTGGTCACCTCTGGCTAAATAGTGCGATTGTGTATCCCAATTGTTCCAATCTCCAACTACAACCACACTCTCGGCGTGGGGCGCCTCAATTTCCAGCCTCACTTGTGCCAGCTCTGCCCCGACGTTGTCTGTTGGTTTGAAGCCACTGTCTTGTCTTCCAACGAAAGGTAGGAGAACCATTGCTAATACTGCAGCGGCCATCACATATTTGTAGAAATGGGAATTCCGCTTCTTGAATTTGCTGTTTACATCTTCATCTCTCTGGATACGTTCAAGTACAGATGCCGAGATCCGATCTTCCATGCCTGCAGGAATTGGAGTGGCTTGCACTCCCAGATTGTCTGATGTACCGAACACCATCTTTATGGTCTCGTAGTACGTGGCACATCCATGACACGTGGATAGATGGTCCGCGACTTGTGGAGCGATTGGTAGCATGTCATCAATCAATATATTGGATCCCAATTGCTCTTGTAGCCAATGATCCAGGTATGTTTTGCATGCTCTACAGGTCATCTTTCCATCTCCTTCAGTTTCTATAAACCCTATACGCAGGGTTTTTCAAATGGTTTCACATTCTTTATCAATCATTATACCACTGGTGTTTTATCAGCCATTTTCGTAATTGTTGGCGTCCCCGGTGCAAATATGTTTTTACTGTACCTTCGGGGAGTTTCAGGATCTTGGCTGCCTCAGATACCGAGAGGTTCTGTATTATCCTGAGAATGAATACTTCCCGATATGCTTGTTTGAGATTCTGAAGCGCTTGATCCAACAGGTTCGAGGCCTCTTTTACCAGCAATGCATGTTCAGGTGCATCGGTGCTTTGAAAACCTTGTAGGGTTCCAATCTGCTCGTCATAGGTAACGATCTTCTGCTTCTTCGTTCTTCGGTCTTTCCGATATTGTGAGCGGATCCAATTGATCGCAATGGTATACGCCCAAGAGTAAAACGGGTTTCCCTCTTGGTACGATGGCAGAGCTTTGTATATATGGATGAAGATTTCCTGAAGTTCGTCTTCTATGGTTTCTGGTGATTTGTTGGGGCTGAATCGTTTTATTAAAGAATAGAAAATCGGTGTGTATGATTTTACGATCTCTGCGTAGGCGTTTTTGTCCTCATGGAGAGTACGATAGACTAACTGAGCGTCGCTATCTTCAACCTGAGCTTGCTTTTCAATGTAGGAGAACTGATCGCGCTGTTTTACTTCCTCCATCGTACCAATTATTATACGCCTGAATGGGAAAATGGTTTCAATATTTTAAAACAAGGCTGAAAAATTATTTTGGTTAATAAATGATAACCGAGTGAAGTGCCCCGTTCAAATACTATTTATTTTAGTTATTGTAAGAAAATATGGGATTGACTTAGTAGTGTAGGAGTGCCTTAATGAAAGCGGAGCCGAAATGGCTCAAAGAGATAAGGAGCAAAAAATGGACTGTCGTTTGGCCAAAGGGTATATCCCTTTTGTTGCTGGCGTTGTCCTGTTAGTGTCATTGCTTTTTAATTCGTGTGCTTCCACACAACAAGAAACCGACGCCGCATTGCAGTATTCTCCAACTTATGAAGATTTGGAGAATTCACCCCTATCCGTTCCCGATGGAGCAGCAGGTTATGGACGGGTATACGAATTATGGGCTGTTGAAGATTTTTCTACCATGCAGCGTGGTCCAGGTCGAGGTTTCGAGCTTGGTGAAATCGGATCTTTCCCCACAGAAGAACACGATCGTTGGATTATAGGGTATTCGACTGGGAAAGAGAAATTCCTCCAGTATTATCGGACGGATCCCCATCTGATACCTCTTACACCACGAGGAAGATATGAGCTTCGGTTTAATTACAAGGTGTTGGAGACTCCAGATGAGGGCTTTGAGGTCCTTTTCTACTCTGAAACCGGTTCCTCGCGCGATGATTGGGTCGAGCAGAGTATGTATATCAACGAACCGGCCGGTAGCAAGGGTGAAGCTGTCATGGCTTTCCAACTGAAGGATTATTCTGATTATCGGCTACTAATGAATGTTATTAACAAAGGAAAGATCGCAGTAACCGATATCAGGATCAAGGACCTCAAGACAGGCGCTATTGTCGCTTGTGAGGACACGACAAGTGCATTGCCAATCCATAGTCCCTATGTCACGGTAGAGGGGAATCATTACATTGGCAAAAGTTCCATCGCTGGAGCCACCAACAGCATCTACTTGAACGGTTGGGCAAAATTATCTACCAAACCATCCATGGTAGATCTTCCGGAAGATGTCGTTCTTATCCTTGAGTTCGATTGGAAACTGCTAAGAAATGGCAAGAACCACGAATATATTGGCTATGTGAATATGTACAATTCTGCGGATGCAGACGAAGAGCGCAATAGTATAAATATTCCAGGTTTCGAAATAGATGGAGGACATTTCATCTGTGGTTTGAAGACAGGAGAGAAGGATATCCCCTATGTCATCGATTTGAGAGTGCTTGATGGAGTAAGTATTGAGATAGCGAATATTGAGGTTTCTCTCCAACGTCCTGAAAATCGGACAATGGAAGACCATCCCGCGCAGCTATTGGCTTCAACTGCATACCCGAGGCTAGGGAATATCCAGTTCGGCTTCACAGAGTGGATAGCCCCAGATGGAGGAGGTACCCAGATAGGGGACAAGCCATTGATGAATTCTATGGAACTTGAACGAAGGTTGGCTTTCTACGATATAGTTGTTGGGCTCCATCCAAGACACAGTACCAACGATCCGGCGGTATCGCTGAGACTACGACAGCAAAATCCCGATATCGTCTTACTTCCAAAGATGGAATCTCACAGCTTCGGGATTGATAAGTGGATGATTGAACAATATGCGAATCCTTTGGCTTCAGCTGAGGTATTATTCCCCGAAGGAATTGAAGAAGATTGGTATCTTCGTGACCCAAAGGGCAATGTCTTGAATGAGTCGAAGGACTACCACGATATCCTTTTGAACGTCTCTCCTTTCTGTCCATACAATGCTGAAGGTCAAAAGTATCTTGACTATTGGGCAAGCGCGGTAATGGATCTCCATGTAGAGGATGGTACATGGGATGGTTTATTCCTCGACCAGTTCAAAACCAGTACTCATGATGGAATTCCAGGAGCTTACACATCGACAAAAATCAAGGCCGATTACAACCGGAATTTCAAGAAGGATGAGACGCTGATCTGGGCTCATGAGATGACTGCGAGTGCGTCATTGACCATGCTTCGCAGTTTACGTAAACAATTCGGTTTCAATGAAATCATTCTAACCGGGCCTTCTTTCGACCAGACGATCGCACCATTGACGAACGGTGTGGCAATAACCTATTTTAACAATGCTTGGTATCTCACTGAAGATCGAGATATGTACAGTGAAGCCCAATGGTGCTGGAATCTATACAATTGTTGGCGTTTCAAGGATCTTTATGCCCAACCGTCGATCATTGTCCTGCAGGCAACCCCCATCCATCCGAACTGGGACGTTCCTGAGGATAAACGTGAACCCGAAGAACAGGATCTCGACTTTCAACGTTTTGCTATCGGCTCTGCTCTTCTCACCGATGCTTTCTATGAGTTCGACCTTGGCGATATGAGAAGTACTCCGTTCTTCTTCGATGAGATGCTGGTTGATGATTCAGGTCGAAGTACCCATGATTTTTCGGGAAAAGGATGGTTAGGACAAGCTCTCGGTCCTGCAGAAGAAATTGTCAGGAACAAGGTTGAAGTTGTGGCGAAACCAGAACCATCTCTTCTTGGCAACAAAGGAACCAAATCGAGGATTGTTTATAAAGGACGCAATACAGATTCGGAGAGCAGACAATTTGTCATGGAATTCGACTATGAGATCTTGGAGACAACTTCTACTATCACAACAATAGGGGTTACAGTTGATGACAAGTGGAGAGACTATTTCGATCTTTCTGGTCTGCTCAAAGGTTCCAATGGTCATGTGCAGTTCCATACTACGGTAAATCCAAAAGACGAGATAATCTACAGGATGAATGTGGGGAAAAAAGGTGTGGTTGAAATTCGGAATCTCACTGTCACGATGGCGGAATCGGGAGTATTCAGACGGGATTTCGAGCATGGTATCGTCCTGGTCAATGCGACGGATATGGAACGCGAGATTTCGCTTGACGATATTTCAGGGTCCCTCGCTAGGAGCAATATTAGAAGGATAAAAGGGATTCTGGATACCGAGACCAATAGTGGGAAACCGATTCTAGGTACCTTGGTACTTCCTCCTCATGATGCGATTGTATTGTTAGCCGATTGAGAAATTTCAGATGAGGGGGATGTCCTTACTGTCCCCCTCGCTTCAAGTCCTCGCTATAGACTGTTGCCATTTGATCTATCCCCCTACTATATTTTTAATATGGAAGGAGGATAAGACATGGGTAAGAGTATATCCGAACAGGAATTTACCGAGTTGTTGTCTATCCTAGGTAAACGATTCGAGGAACATAAGAATAGACACGCACAGATTGTATGGGAAGATGTTGTGGAAAAATTGCGCCAACAACCTGAAAAAGTGTGGTCACTGCACGAGATGGAACGTACCGGTGGAGAACCGGATGTCGTTGATTATAACCCTGCTACCAACTCTTACCTCTTTTATGACTGTTCTGCAGAGAGTCCAAAGGGAAGAAGAAGTATCTGTTATGATGAGTTGGCGCTCAATGACCGAAAAGAGCATAAACCACTCCACAGTGCAGTTGGAATGGCTCACGAAATGGGTATAGGATTATTGGATGAGACCGATTATCGGAAATTACAGCAATTGGGAGAATTCGATCTGAAAACATCCAGTTGGATCCTGACTCCGGAGCCGATTCGTTTATTGGGTGGAGCTTTGTTCTGTGATAGGCGATACGATCATGTATTTGTCTATCATAATGGAGCCTCTTCCTACTATGGAGCCAGGGGGTTTCGTGGTAAACTCTCGGTATGAGAAAACCTATTCGAACACTTCTCTTAAGCGTTTGCATCTATGTGTTTGTTTCTGCTGTAGCCTATGCGCAAGAGCTGCCTTTCCAACATTTTCCCAGAGCTTTGGGGGGTCAAGTCGGACGGGTTGCCGGTATTGGTTTGAGCTACCAACATTGGGATGGCTCATGGGGGTATCAGGTCGCAGCTGGTGGTCTCTACCATCCTCTCACCGGTGATGGACAGGACCTTTATATCTACAATGCTCTGGTATAGAGGGATTGTACTCGCTTTATGAGGATGATTTTGCTTCTTGGTTGAGCGGACGGGTATATCTATTTGCAGGGATCAACCATAGGGGGTATCAAGAGACGGCTTCCGACGATTTTAATCCCGAATTCGCTTTCGGGAGTGGAGTAGGGGTAGAGGCACTCTTGTTTGAGCATTTCTCCATCGCAACCGAGATGGCCTATGTATTATTATGGATGCCGATACAAGGACAGCCCCACCAACAGCTCGCTCTTGAGATGTTGCCGCAAGTAAGTCTGCGGTATAGGTCCTAATCAGACCAATACGATGAAAGGAATATGCATGAATATTACGGTATTACGAAACAGGGGCGTGGGGATTGCTCATGTGAAAGTTGACCAACCAGTCTTTCAAGATGTTGGAGAGGCCTTGGATCTCATGGCTTCGGTGCGGTATGAAACCTCTTGTGATCGGATGATTTTGGATGCGTCTGCGATTGATCGGCGGTTCTTCGACTTAAGTTCTGGTCTTGCAGGGGATATCCTTCAGAAATTCGTCACTTATTCCATGAAATTAGCGATTGTTGGCGATTTCTCTCAGTTTACGAGTACCAGCCTCAAAGACTTTATGTATGAGAGTAATAGGGCAGACCATGTTCTTTTCCTCTCAAATCACAATGAGGCTACAGATAGGCTCTCTCGTTTGTAATAGAGTTTTATTCGGCATATGGACAAAAATATTGAATTCCCGTACTATAGCTTACACATTAACGGGCGCGTAACTCAGCGGGAGAGTGCTACCTTCACACGGTAGAAGTCGTTGGTTCAAACCCAATCGCGCCCAAAAAATTCTATATACTGTAAGTATTTAAAAGCCATTCTCAGAGCAGTTGAGGGTGGCTTTTTATTGGGTGCGCCGAGCATGGTGCTTATCTAGGAGGTGAAAGTCTTCTGTGGGGGTTGCAGTGCCTACCGCTAGCTGAAGGCAAGGGTGTCCATCGCGAGATGGAATCTGAAGGAAGCCGGAGGCAAAACCTTGAGCTAAGGCACACTAAATATTGATATTCATCGCCGGAAGCTAAACCATGGTCGAATTCCTACAAGAGACCCTTGATGATGCGTGATCAGATCTTTGCACAACTGCATCTACTTACCAAATAGAACCTCAATTGTTCTCTCCTCGTCCCGAAGATCCTTTGTAAGCAAGATACGTTGTTACACAAGTTGATGTATCCTTAGGCTAGACCGTTGGCTTCTCGCATCATAGGTCGCAGCCATTTGGAGGCTATTCACAAAGATGTCATGACCTAATACATCGCTCATCATATTACGCTTATAGGAGCCAAGATGCCAATAATCTCCGATGCAGCGATTATGGCAGTTCACCAAGATTCCGGAGGGCTACTATGCAGAGCGAATTCCTTATGTAAGGAAACACTTTTTGCAGTTTCGATGGAAAAGGTTCAAGTCGTCGCTTCAAAACATGTGAAGTCTGCTTTGACTGAGTTGATCTGAGGAGCAGACAAGCTTTTTGAATCGCAGTACCATAGTGATAAGAATGTCCTCTGCATTACAGAGCATCTTTTTCTATCCGGCTAATCTTTCGTGATAATGTGTTTTACTCAATGTGATAATTTACGTTATTAAATTTTAAAAATTCAACAATAATTAGATTATTTTCACTTCAAGGCAGCTATACCCTGCCACCAATTGCTTCAACTTTCTCATGTATTCTAGCGTTGGTGTTTCGTACTTTTTCGCCTCCTTCTTGGTTCCGTGCGCGCGGAAGCGAATCAGTTTATAGGTAACTGTAAGGCCATCAGGAATATGAGATGCGATGAGTTTGGCGGTTTGTATGACAGTTTCTTCATTGGGAAGGACTTCGGGAATCACAACCGTTCGTACTTCGGTCAGTTTTCCATTTTTAGCCAAATATTCTGCATTCTGTAAAACCGCTTTATTGCTTTTCCCGGTAAGCTCTTTGTGTGATTTCTCATTAAAACACTTCATATCCAGCATCACCCCATCGCATGCATTCAACAATGACAATTGTGTACTGAAATCAATACTTCCGTTACTGTCAAGGAGCACCGATCCCACCGATTCATGCAATCGTTCACTCAAGGGAGCCAGCAATTCGGCTTGCAGCATACACTCGCCACCTGAAAATGTCACGCCGCGAATAAAAGGAAGATTCCTTTCAACCTCTACAGCAACCTCCTCCACATTCAAGAACCGCACCTTTGGTGATGCGCTGTGTGGACATACCGAAATGCAGCCGTCACAACCAATGCAACGCTCTTGATCCCATGCCACTTTCCCATCATGAAGAGTCAAGGCATTGCTTGGGCATCCGGGGACGCACAGGCCACAATCGTTACAACGATTGATTGTTTCGGGATTGTGACAGTAGGTGCAATTAAAATTGCACCCTTGGAAAAATACGACTGTGCGATTGCCAGGTCCATCCACACAACTCGATGGAATGATCTTGTTCACCGGGAGCAAAGATCTCATGAACGCACCTTCCGTTCCAGGATTCGACCGTTGTGCACTTCTCCAAGTCCCCAAATCGTATTGTTCTGTTGAACTACTTCACCATTATCCAACGCTTCCATATCCGAACGCTTTGCCAAATATCCGGTTATCCTGATCACATCGCTGTCGGCACTGTAGGTGGAAAGATACTGCATGCCTACACCAAAACCGCCATTAATGATGTCTAGCACACTCGATGGGTTCTGTTGGTAGGTTGAGTCGAAGGGGAAGATGTCTCCGGTACCGCTTGGGAAATATTTATGGAACTTTCCGGCATGCCGTAGATGGTTGTACAGAGGGATCTCTTCTCCAATGGCGATCCGGGCACCCGGGCTTATTCCGATATCGGAGTCGATTCCTACCTGTGCATGCAATACGAAATGGCTTCCTGAAATTTCACAGTAAGCATTGGTATGGCGGTGGACCAACGACTCCAATGTATCCATGATCAACTGGCCAAGCGCATCAGCTTCTTCATCCACCCCATATCTGGCGGTCTTTCCTTCTTTTTCCATCAGGATGTTCACCGCCTCATGTAGTCCCACGACACCAAACATGCCGGTGAACCGATCTCGATGCAAAAAGCCCTCTTTCACAAGGAAGCTGGAAGAGAAAAAGTGACTTTGCTCCACAAGGAATCGAATCTTGGCATCCATGAATGATGTGAGGGCCGTAACCGCATTTGGGATAACCGAATCGAGGAATTCGCGTATATCCTTGGCTTGGTCGGCAGCTCTCTTGAGTACTATACGGGATAGCGTATAGGCTCCTCCTCCTACTGACAATGCATTGTAGCAGCTGGCGATACCATATCCTTTTGGACTATCGAGATGTTGCTGTGAATAGATCGAGTGATTGGCGAAACTTGGTTTTGCACACGCCAAAGCACATGTCACACAAGCTTCAGCGAAACTCTGGGAAGTGATTTCCCTGTCGTACAATAGCGTGATTCCAGGTACCGCCTCCTGTCGTTCGGTTTCGATTTCGATAATTAATCTACCCGCCAAGGTTTCTTCAGGACCAATGTTAGCGTGACAGAACGAGTTCGGTAGTGCCTTTCCAATGAAATCCAAGAATCGTTCAATTTTGGGGCGTGCTTCATCTTTGTCGAGAACGAATGGATTCAACAGCATGTCAATATTTCCCAAGTACACCGGCATATGGGTCACAGACGGTACTTGAAGGTAGAAGATTTGCAATGCATGGATGGCTTCATCAAGTGTCTTCGGTGGTTCTAAACGAAGAAATTCACTACCCTCACGCATGAGTTTTTCATAGTCGGGTAGGGCATACCGTGGAGCATAGGCTGCTCTTGGCTCACTCATGTCGCACACTATGCCGAGCTGGTGCAATCGATCGAAATCTGGTGAGGTTTCCCAAAATCCCTCTTGCGATACAGCCACATCGGCAAGGTTCATCATAGCCTGTTGGTGCGTCAATGTCGTATTCTTCACAATGTTCAGTACCGTCTCTTTCCATGTATCCATGTCATCCTCCATATTTGTCATTGGCAATGTCACGATTCCATGGTAGTATGCTGGCGAAGGTAGATACATGACAATTGTCAGTTATTGCAAAAAAAATTTAAAATGATCGATACTCAACTTGCGGCGGCATTACGTTCAGTCATGGATAGCCCAACCGATCACAAGCTACTCGGCGAAACATTCGCCCAATGGGAGGGTGCTGGTAAACGTTTGGTTCGATATCCTGAGGGGAAAGTCGTCATTAGGACAGAGGATCCTATTGAGAGGATTCACATTCTTTTGGATGGCAAATGTCAGGTGCTTAACCATGGCAGTGATGGTAAGGTTGTCATGGCAGGCAATGTGCTGCCACCACAGATTTTCGGTCTTTACGAACTTGTGGCGAAGTTACCTCAGCACACAGCCGATGTACAAACCCAGACGGATTGCATCTTCTTCTCCGTGTCAGCTCGGGTGTATGCACAACAACTCACCATAAATACCGAAGTAGCCTCCTACTCGGTGAGTTTTTTAGCAACCTTTATACATCGCCTATTGGACCGAAGCGATCGAATGACACTTCACACCGACCGTCAGAATCTGGTATGGTACATCCTCGAATCCTGTAAAAAACAGAAGTTCCCGGTTGTTCTCCCGGTGGAGAAGGAAACCATGGCCGCGGAATTGAACATGAATCTGAGAACTTTGTACCGCAAGTTGGCAAAACTACGGCATGAGGGGTTGGTGGATAGCCGTAAGGGAAAGATCGAAATTGACAGCCAACAATACCGCGCATTGCAGCGGCAGTTGTACGAGAATATTTGACAAAGGAAGATGGTGAGAAGATGGCAGAGAATGAAACCTCCCAGGGGATACCTCAAAGGAAATACCTCCATGTGGAAGTCTACGAGAAACTTTACCAGAAGATCAATGATGAAGGGTATCGGGAAGGGGATCAATTGCCTGGGGAAAACCAATTGGCAGCCGAGTTTGGGGTAAGCCGCATGACGCTGCGTCAATCCTTGATGCTTCTAGGGGAAGATGGAATCGTTCGTCGTGTGCATGGTAAGGGAAACTTCATTACCAGCCTGAAACCCAGATCCACCATTGGGGCCGAAGGAGTGGCGAATCCTGTCCATGGGTTTTCCCGTATCAATATCGACGACATCAAGATCGATATTCGTTTCGAAGCTGCCAGTGATTATGTGGTGCAACTGTTCGGCTACCCTCAAAGTACCGTGATGATGGCGAGCGACCGTTGGTATCGCTCAACATCTCGACTTGTGGCATTCTGTTTCTCCTTCACTGATCTTGCCAAGATGACGGAACAGGGTGTGGATATCGCCGACAAGGCCGCGGTGCTCGAGTTCATGGACCACACCATCTATTCCTTGTGTCCCCACAGCACGACCCATATCACTCTTTCGACTAGGAAGGAGTTTTCTCTGACACCAGAGCAAATGGCGGCTCCGTCTTTGATGCTTCTCAGTGAGACGCTTTTTACTTCCGATGGTAAACCTATAGCACAAAACAAATACTATTTGGATCCCGCCTATTTTGATATGATGGTAAATGCCCGGCGTATGCCCACCATGTAGTGTTTTGGTTCACTCGATCCTACCACTTTGAAAAATCCAGAATTCTTTCTTTTTCTTCTTGACATGGGATAGGGGTGTGCTATTATGAGAAACAACTTGTACAACAAGTTACATATTTTGGCATACAAGTACAAAGGAGAAAAACACATGAAAAGAAACCCATTCCTGCTTGTTGGTGTGATGTTGCTCGTCGGCACACTCCTGTTCGCCGGTGGCGCTAAAGAAACCGAAGCCACTTCTTCGTCGGATATCAAGATTGGTATGATTCTTGGGGTTGGCGGACTCGGAGACCTGTCTTACAACGATTTGGTCTATGATGGACTCGAGAGGGCTCAGAACGAGCTGGGTATCGATTTCGATTATGTCGAACCACAATCCATCGCCGACTTCGAAACTTTCTTGCAGCAGATGTCTTCAACGAAGATGTACGATGTGATAATTTCGGTCGGTTACGATCAGGTGGAACCTTTGAAGAAAGTTGCACCCCAGTTTCCGAACCAGAAGTTCGCCATAATCGATGAAAATGTCGACCTTCCTAACGTGGCAAGCTTTGTCTCCAAGGAAGAGGAGGGCTCCTTCCTTGTCGGTGCATTGGCGGGATTGGTGAAAAAGACCGATTCAGTGAAGCAGAACAATACCCTCGGCTTCATCTCCGCTCTGGACATCCCTTTGTTGGACCGTTTTTATGCCGGATATGAGGCTGGTGCGCGTTATGTGAATTCCGATATCAAGGTGGTGGCGAACTACGTGGGTGGAAATGCTCCCTTCAGTGATATCACCACTGCGAAAGAGATTGCCCTCAAGCAGTTCTCCCAGGGTGCGGACATCATTTACCATGCTGCTGGTGGTTCTGGGCTTGGACTCTTTCAGGCTGCCAAGGAAAAGGATTTCTACGCGATTGGAGTCAACTCCAACCAAAATGTGATTGATCCGGACCACATCATGGCGAGCATGCTCAAACGCGTGGACAATGCTGCTTTCGTCATTGCCCAGAGTTTGGTGAACGGAGATCTAAAGACCGGAGGATTGTCGGTTTTGGGCCTCGCAAGTGATGGAATCGGCTACACGGTTGCCGAAAGCAATGTCCCCATAGATGAAGATATTATCGCCGTGGTTGAAGACATCAAAGATGCGATCATCGCGGGAGAGCTTGTTGTTCCCAACGCCCATAAGGATGTGGAAGCCTTCTTGGCATCCAACTCCTACTGAGCTAACAAGACAATAATTTACCTTTAAATTTGCGTCCCGTGATGTGCGACATTGTTGCCTCGCGGGGCGCTCGATTGGGAGATTCGTCATGGATGCTATACGAATGAGCCACATCACCAAGACATTTGGTACCACCGTTGCCTTATCGGATGTCAATTTACAGATCCGGGCAGGGGAAGTCCACTGTCTTCTTGGTGAGAACGGTGCAGGAAAATCTACGCTCATGAATATTCTTTATGGTCTTTACCAAGCCGATTCGGGTGCAATCGAGATCAACGAAGTTCCTGTTGAGATTCCCACTCCCCGAATGGCCCAAAGTCTGGCTATTGGTATGGTGCACCAACACTTCATGCTCGTGGAATCCATGACGGTGCTACAGAACATCATTTTGGGCAGCGAAGAAGGTTCCTTTGCAATTGACTACGAGGCTTGCAGGGAACGTATTGAAGTACTCGAACAGTTGTACCACTTCGATTTCAATCTCGATAGCAAAGTCTCACAATTGAGTGTAGGTGAAATGCAGAGAGTCGAGATCTTCAAGGCAGTCTATCGAGGAGCGGACATCATCATTCTCGACGAACCCACAGCAGTGCTTACCCCTCAGGAGGTCGATGTCCTCTTTAGGATTTTGGATGATATGAGGAAGCAGGGCAAGACCATCATCTTTATCACCCACAAGCTTCAGGAGACCATGCGTTTGTCAGATCGCGTGACTGTATTACGCAGCGGATATTTTGTGGGGACGGTTGAAACCAAAGATACGAATCCCGAAGCTTTGGCCACCATGATGGTGGGGCATGAGGTTGATTTGGTGACCAACAAAGGAGCCTGTTGTCCTGGCGAACCAGTGCTTGAGATACATGATCTGAAGATTTTCGAAAATTCTGACCATACGATAGACATCACGGTGAGAGCTGGTGAAATCTATGGTATCGCCGGAGTTGATGGCAATGGACAGCAGGAGCTGGAACGTTTCATCGTAGGATCGGCACGTCCCAAGAATGGGAGGGTGAAGCTCAATGGTGTCGATGTCACGTCTTGTTCCGTATCAAAGCGCAAGCATTTGGGTCTTGGCATCATCCCCTCCGACCGACATAAGGACGCGATTTTGCCAGATATGTCGTTGATCGATAATTTCCTGCTTGGTTTGCAGCGCAATGAACGCTTTTCTTCAAAAGGATTGGTGCGACATTCGGCTTTGCACGCATATGCGGATTCCATGATTAATGCCTATTCGATCAAGGTCTCCTCCACTGAACAACATATCTCGGAATTATCTGGTGGTAACCAACAGAAACTGGTGTTCAGCCGTGAAGTCGGCATGGATCCCGTATTGTTGGTGGCCGCCCAACCCGTACGGGGTTTGGATATTGGTGCAATAGACTATATCCATAACCAATTGCTGAAATTGCGTGATCGTGGGCAAGCCATACTCCTCATATCGACCGAACTTTCCGAGATCATGGAGATGAGCGACCGCATCGGAGTCCTCTATAAAGGTGGAATAATCGCGGAACGCAATGCCGAGGATTTCACCAAGGAAGAATTGGGCCTCTATATGGCAGGAGGGAAATGAGCATGGGCAAACACAACATACGTGCCAATGCGGGCATGAGTAAGAATTGGGAAAGCCTCTGGTATTCCCTTCTGGCGATAGGAGTCTCATTCGTTCTGGTAGCCTTTATCATGCTCGCGATGGGATACAATCCCTTCAATGCCTACATGGCGCTGTTCCGAGGTTCCTTTGGTTCCCTATACGCCATTTCGCTCACCTTATGCCGTAGCGTGCCTCTTATTTTCGTGGGTCTCGCTGTTGGATTCGCACTGAAAGGTGGGATGTTCAATATCGGCGGAGAAGGACAGTTGTACATTGGTGGATTTACCAGTGCTGTGGTTGCATTGGCTTTGGGGAACTCGCTACCACTCGTAGTTTCCCTTCCTCTTGCGGTCCTAGCAGGAATGGTTGCCGGTATGGCATGGGGAGGTGCCATTGGCTTAATCAAAGCCAAGTTGCAGATCAACGAAGTCATCGTTGCCATCATGCTCAACTATATTGCGCAACTGCTCACCAGTTATTTCGTGAATAACCATCTGATGCAGGAAGGGAGCATGACTCCCCAAACAGAAACTCTCCCCGCAGGGATGCAGTTGCCAACAATCGTAGCGAACAGTCAGCTGACCACCAGCCTCTATATCGCATTGTTCATGTGCTTTGTCTATTGGTTTGTTTTCCGTCATACGGTATTCGGGTATGAGGTGAAGGCCTTGGGCAACAACCCGAATGCCGCCGGCACAGGTGGTGTCCACAACGTATGGACTACCATTTTGGTAATGGCGGTATCGGGAGCACTGGCTTCCATGGCAGGTATTTTCGAAGTTTTCGGCACATACGGCCGATTCATCGATGGGTTTTCTCCAGGCATCGGATTTACTGGCATTGCGATCGCATTTATCGGGCAAGGTACTCCCATAGGCATCATTTTGGCTGCAATCCTCTTCGGAGGGTTACAGGCAGGAGCTATGCAGATGGGGCTCATGGAAGGTGTTTCGGCCCATATCGACAAAGTCATCCAAGGTTTGGTGATCATATTCATCGCGACACCCAACTTCATTCGTTATCTGCTACACAGAAAGGAGAGATGAAAATCATGGAATTACTCTCTACCATCGTCAATCTGTTGCTTATGACGTTTCGTCTCAGCATTCCCATCGCTCTTGCCGCAATCGGAGTGTCCATCAGTGAACGATCCGGCGTCATCAATCTGGGAATAGAAGGTATCATGCTCTTGGGAGCCATGGGGGCTGTAGTGGGATCCCATATTTTTGGTAGTGCCTTAGTCGGTCTCATTGTAGCATTGATCACAGGTGTCGCCGTGGGAGGCCTCTATGCCCTTTGCGTGCTCTACTTCAAAGCAAACCAATCGGTGATCGGTATCGGACTCAATTCTCTTGCAGCCGGTCTTACAGTAGTCACAGTTAAGTCGATTTGGAACAAAGAAGGTATCAGTGGAACCGTTGACCAGTTGGGAACATTTACTTTACCACTTCTTAATCGGATTCCGGTTGTTGGAGCGATGTTCTCCGATCAGTCACCACTCATAATTGCATCACTATTCATCGCTTTGTTCGCCGCCTATGTGTTGGCGAAAACCAAGATAGGGCTTCGTTTGACTTCGATTGGAGAACATCCTTTGGCTGCTGCGACTGCAGGTATCCCGGTGACTAAATACCGCACCTTTGCAATCGTTGTGGGTAGTGCCCTTGCAGCTCTTGGAGGAGCTTATCTCTCTGTAGTCCATAGCAATCTTTTTGTGAACAATATGGTTGCAGGTCGTGGATTCATGGCTATTGCAGCCAATATCCTTGGCGGTTGGAATCCTATCGGAGCATTGTTGGCGAGTCTCTTGTTCGCTTTTACCCAAGCGCTACGTTTCCAGTTCTCCTATATCCAAATGCCTGAACAGATCAGCCAGATCATGCCGTATGTGATTACATTGCTGGTGTTGGTCGGAATCGGCCGAAAGGCAAAATCTCCGGCAAAGCTAGGGGTATTGTAATGCATAGAATCGTACTACGCCATGCTGTGGTGCTCACCATCGATGAATCCGACCACTTCCATCCAGACGGATGTATCGTCATAGAAGATGGCATTATCACTTTTATCGGACCTGATGATGAAATGATTATTCCGCAAGAACCTTTTGAGGAGCTGGATTTCAGTGGGAAGTTGGTTATGCCTGGGTTGGTGAATACCCACATCCATACCCATTCTCCCCTTTTCAGGAATCTGGGGGAGGACGTGGAATTGCATACTTGGCTCAATGATCTCATGTGGCCGGCCGAAGCACTCTTGGATGCACAGGGGGCACAATGGGGTACTCGATTGGCTTGTGTGGAGAGTATTTCCAACGGCGTCACTACCATTGCGGATCAATTCTACTGGGCTGATACCACTGCCCAAGCTATCGCTGAAAGCGGTTTGAGAGCTTTTGTATGTTCAACTATCTTTGCAAATGGTGACGCATCGAAAGGACAAATACTACAAAACGCCGCTGATTTCATAGCAAAGTGGAAGGGACGAAATCCATTGATACATGCTGGGCTGGGGCCTCACGCCCCTTATAGTGTGACTTCAGATCAATGGAAAGCAGTGGTGGAAATCTCAGAGCTTACAGGTGTAATAATACATACCCATATATCGGAAACAGATAAAGAGAACCATGACATCATCCGATTGCATGGGGTTTCCCCCACACGTTGGCTGGCAGACCTAGGCGTGTTGGACCGACATATACTCGCTGCTCACTGTGTGCATCTTTCCGATGAAGATATCCATATTCTCGCAGCTCATGATGTACATGTCTCCTACAATCCGGTAAGCAATCTTAAGCTTGTCTCCGGCATCATGCCGTATCGAGCACTTCGAAAAGCGGGAGTGCAATTGTCCATTGGTACCGATGGTGCCCAGAGCAACAACACGTTGGATCTTCTGCAGGACCTCAAAGTGGGTATGTTGATCCAGAAGCAAGCCGAGAAGGATCCGACGATATGTGATGTAAGAGAGGCGGTCCACCTCGCTACCATCTGTGGAGCCCAAGCCCTCGGTTTGGAAGATGTCATCGGTACGCTCGAGGTAGGCAAGCAGGCGGACCTTATCGCCATCGACCTCGATTCTCCACATTTCTCCCCATTTGTCACACGAACTGCGAATGATCTGTATACTGCATTGGTCTATAGTGCATCCGGTAGGGATGTGGCAGATACAATGGTTGCAGGAAGGTGGCTCATGCGTGATCGTTCCGTATCCTCGTTGGACAGATACGCAATCATGGGACAATGCAACGAAATTCGCAAAGAAATACAACGGAAAACGGAATCTACTTAAGGAGTAACATCATGGCATTGGATAAAAGTGCAATTACCAAAAACACGAAACAGTATCACATCGAACTCGATGTCGGCGAAATCGGCGAATATGTATTGCTTCCAGGCGATCCCGCCAGGAGTGATCGGGTCGCCAAATATTTGGATGACGCCAAGCTTGTGGCCAACCATCGTGAGCACCGTACCTTCACAGGATATTACAAGGGGGTGAAGGTGAGTGTGACGAGCACCGGAATGGGTTGTCCCTCTGCAGCCATAGCGGCTGAGGAGCTGATCAATATCGGGGCGAAGACGCTCATCCGGATAGGCAGTTCCGCAGCAATTGACCCTGGTATAAAGATTGGTGACCTGATGATTACTACTGGTGCTATGAAGAACGAAGGTACATCAAAGTTCTATGTCCCAGAAAATTTTCCTGCAGTTCCCGATTTCGCCTTCACCAATCACCTGATTGCGACAGCCAAGGAGATGGCTACCGATTCTGAGGTCGGTGTATTTGCAGGAATCACCAGCACTGACGATGCATTCTATGGAGAATCGCCGGAATTTATCAAGAAACTTCAGGATCTCAAGATTCAGAATATCGAGATGGAAGCTTCTGCTTTGTTCACTATCGGCCATATGCGGGATGTAGCAACTGCATGTATCTGTGGAACCAGCGGAAACCTGACCACGGGTGAAGTAATCTACACGACTGAAAACACCAAGTTGATCGAAGCCTGGGATCTGGAGATTCGTGTGGTCCTTGAGGCAATCGCCCGTTGGGAATCTATATCCCAGGGAAAGAGTGCAACTTAACACATTGTCTGCATTCTAGACCCCTAGAAACAGAAGAGTATCATCAAAGTTATGGTGTAAGTCTTGCTCACCAGCTTTTAAGGGGATTGCGAAGGGGTACCCATTCTGCAATCCTCTTCTCCTAGCTCAATAGCATTGTACTCAGAGAGAAGGACCGGTAATTGGATATGAAAAAGAATATCATATTGGATCTCGATACGGGAGTCGACGACTCCATCGCATTGGCTCTTGCTGCCATCGATCCTTCGGTAAATTTGCTTGGAGTGACCGCTACATTCGGCAACGTGACCACCGACGTCGGAGCACGCAATGCACTCGATGTGCTCGCATTGGTTGGTCGCTCCGATGTCCCTGTGTATGAAGGTGCATACCATGCACTCAACCAGCAGAAGTTTCAACCCCATGATGTAAGTGTGAGAATCCATGGAAGGAACGGAGTGGGACAGGTGAGCTTTTCCAGATCGACACGTGAGGTCGAGAAGGAAAGTGCGTTCGACTTCATCATCAATTCGATGCATTCCTACGGTAAGGACCTCACGATCATCACCACCGGTCCCTTGACCAATCTTGCCACCGTGCTCCAAAGGGAACCCGAGTTGTGCTTTTGGAACGGTCAAGTGGTGGTAATGGGTGGCGCGCTCACCGTGCGGGGGAATGTGAATCACTTCGCCGAGGCAAACATCTCGCAAGATCCTGAAGCGGCCAAGATGGTGTTCGAGAGCGGGCTCGATGTAACCATGGTGGGTTTGGATGTAACGATGCGTTCAAGACTGACACAGCATGATGCGGATCTATGGCGTTCCGGTGGGAAGCAGTTCGGTATCCTGTTCGCCGGCATGGTTGAGTACTACATTACCAATACTTTGGGTAGCGACGAGACCTATGTCCATGATCCCTCGGCTGTCGTATGTTCTTTGCATCCAGAATATTTCACGATCATTCCTCTGCATCTGACGGTGGAGACCGAAGGGGTGGACAGGGGGCGGACGATAGTGGACCACAGAAGACTCCGGGAAGGGAATCCCACCACCAAGGTTTGTGTCGATGTCGATGCAAGTAAAGTGGAGATGTCCCTGGAGAAAATCGCAACATTCGCACGTTCATAGGGCGACCACCGAGACACTTACCAAGGATTTGATACTATCGTAAAAGAAGACACGAAGTGATGAAAAAGATTTTATTCCAGAGATGAATTTCGCTAAAGAAATGGAGTCTACTTGAACCATGGAAAAATACTATAACCCGTTACAGAACGAATTTCTCATCCTTCGGTATAAGAACAACATGGGGATATAGCTTGCTGACTTCTGTAATGCAAACGGCGCATCAATTGTTAGCTTTCAAGAAATGGCTCAGACTTTACAAAGAAGCGATTTCACAAGATGGAACGATGAATAGTCCAATGCTTACTGTGACATACAATCGAATTACGCTGGTGAGTCAACTTTTAGAAAATGAATAGAGAAATTGAAACTTTTTATGTCTAATTTTATAGACACCTACAAAGTCTGGCCAGAGCTTCCTGGTGGTTTTCTCTCTATTTTGCGAAAACTACTCAAGCGCAACGGCATTGAATAGCCTATCATAAGCAGCTTCAAAGTGTTCAATTTCTTCTTCAGTTAACTGTAGGAATTCCTTTTCACGTGCTCGTTTTGATAGTTTTCCCATATTCTGTGAGATGAAACTATACAAGAGGAAGACGGTAGAATCAGGCATCTCAACGGAATCCTGTACAGTTTCTCTAAACCGATCATAATTCACGAGGAATCGTGTCTCTTTCGGGAGATCATGTTCAATCGTCTGCTGCACACAATGATAGAGGAACTCTGCATAGGGGGTCGCATCAAAGTATCGGTAGTAATCTATTGTCGAATTCAGAACACGTACATTGTGATCTTCTGTAGGTTCCCATCGTATGAAAGGGAGAATGCTTTGTGAGTAATCTTTTAGGATGGTTGCATATTCTTCTATTCGAAGTAGCATTGCACTTGAAATAGGAAATATCATTCCTGGAGGATTGTAACCATGCTCTGCGAGAATATGATGGATGAGATATCGATGAATTCTTCCATTTCCATCAGAGAATGGATGGATAATCACAAAACCGAAGGCAATCGCAGCTGCGGCAACGACTGGATCGATTTTTTGGAAAACTCTTTTGCTATATGCAATAAGTCCTGAAATCAATGAGTCAACATCTTCATATCTAGCACTTATATGTTCAACAATAGGTGTTCCTGTTTCCCTATCATGTTCTCCAATGAAGCCCCCTTCGTCCCTGAACCCAATTTTTACAAAACCTCTAGAGCCTATCACAATATGTTGGAGACGTATCAGCTCCTCTTTGCTCAAAGGCGATTTCCCTGCTTCTCTCAAAACATTGCCCCATCGCTGAATCCTATCATGGGCGGGTGACTCATTTTCAATGGAAAAACTTGCCTTGGAATCTTTAAGTAGCAAGAATGCTGCAGCACGGGCCACGACATCCTTTGGAATAGCTGAAATGACTTGGCGAGCTTTAAGTTTAAGGTCCATCTTGAGAAATTCTTCAAGTTCTTCCGTTTTTTTGATCATCGGACAAAAATCAGGAGTCCCCGGGAGATTGTTCACAACACGGTGTCTTTTGGAATTTTCTCCTTTTATGGTAACTTGCTGTTTGGGATTCACAACCAATACGTAATTTCCTTTCTTAGCATCAGGGATATCAAGGAGTGTTCCCATGAGCCATTCATAGAGAAACCAAATCCGTCTGCTGTATGAACCAGTAATCGTCTCTTGAATTATGGTTTCAATCGTTCGTCTATTGACTACCTCGAACAATTTTTTCAATATACACAAATCAAGTCCTTCATATTTTAAAGCAAATTCAAGATGCCCTATGAGAGTCTCTTCTGGTTGATGTCTGGGTGTCAGCAAGTGCCACCCCAATTTTGTTACAATATTATGTTTCAAACCGATTGCCATTTTCAGTCGAGGAAAGGGTGCAGGAAGTTGGTATGCATCAATGAGAGCAACATACCCCACTGGGATTGCTTCCTCTGGCAGTAAGAATCCATGAAAAACGGTTACAGGCCCTGAAAAAATATTACCCATGCTGGAATCTCCTGAATTATCATTATAATAGTGTATTATTTGTGATTTGTACATACATTCTATGAAAAGTGATTATCCATGATTGTTGTAGGTGAAAAATCAGTCTGAGCAACAGAGTGGAGGTTGGTTTACCATTCATTATCAGGAAACTAGTAGTTCGACAAAAGGGTATAAAAATAAGTGCAGTAAACCGAAGTGCGAGGTTTTCCGTACGGTTAAATACCATACCTTCAGATTAAATGCTTTTGTAAGAACTGTAGAGCAACTACTTCCTCAGAGGGGTAGATGATCTCGTTTCCTCAAATCATATCCCTACAAATTCACCCAATTACAACTAAATACTTAGATGTTTACACGCATTCTCATACATTTATTCGATAGGAGTAGTCTCCGTATAACCATATCCTATCCTTCGTCAAGAGTGAGGAGGATTGCGATATGCAATGGAAAAAATGTAAGAATGGTATGATTGTGTTTCTATTAGGCATCATGTTACTGATGACCTCGTGTTTTTCCGGACCGCGTGCGGTTCGGGTGGAACTGCCAGATTTGAAGATGGCACAGGTAACACAGGCTTTCGTGCATGCAAATGTGATTCCGATGACAGAGCCTGATATGGTTTTGGAAAATGCGATAGTGGTTATCGAAGGCAATACAATCACATATGTAGGTACTGACTATGATAGGATACCTAAATCTGCAGATGTTATCGATTGTTCGGGTAAGTGGATAGTCCCGGGTTTGGCCGATGCCCATGTACATCTGCTTTTCAATTCCTTGGATCCTCTGTTGTTTTTGGCAAATGGAGTCACTTCCGTACGTAATATGGCTTCGTTGACTGACTCCGGGCGTGATGACACGAGATTCGCTTTCAACGTCCCCCTGGAATTCCGTGATTCTACCCAAAGAGGAGATGTCCTTTCACCTTGGGTGTACCAGGCCAGCCCCATCCATGAGGCAAGAACGGGAAAATACTTCGATCGATCTCTCTACTTGGATATCAATTCCGCTGAAGCAGGAAAGCGGGCAGTCCAGATAGCAAGCGAAAAAGGTTTTGACTATTTCAAAATATATAACAAACTTCCACGGACTGCTTTCTTCAGTGTTGTTGAGGAGGCTGAGAAGTTCGATTTACCAGTTGTAGGTCACGTTCCTCATGAAGTAGCTATTGAAGAGGTGATAGAGGGCTCCTTGATGCATTCAATAGAGCACCTTACTGGCTATATCAATCCTTTTGGGAAAATGAAGTTCAGCCTTGATAGGCTCGATGATTATGCTGAGCTTTCAGCCGTTGCGGGGATTTGGAATGTTCCCACGCTGGAAGTCTGGAAAAATATTGTGACACCCGATCATATCGATGATATTGATTCCGATCCATGGACTCGCTATATATCCGCATCCAACCGGAAAATCTGGTCTGGTTCCATCAATTCATTTTCTTCTCTCATTAAGAGAAAAGTAGATGGTTACTCTATTTTACCTTCTGAACACATTAAGGACTTTGAATTAATCGTTAAAGCACTTATCGAAGCAGATGCTCCGATTGCCGCAGGAACGGATAGCGGTACATTGAACGTGGTCGCCGGGACTTCCCTACACAAGGAACTTGAGAGTTTTGTCGAGTTGGGCATGACTCCCTGGGAAGCTCTAGCCTCATCAACGTCACATGCAGCCGAATGCTTTGGCAAAGCCAATGAATTTGGTTCAATCCAAGCAGGATTTCGGGCGGATCTACTGGTCCTTGATAATAATCCTCTCAAAGATATCTCTCATCTGCGTGATATCAATCTCGTCGTCGTACAAGGAATACCGTACAAACAATCAGAATTGATCGACATCCTTGATCAATTGGTTTTGGAAAACACCAACTAGATAGAATATTGGATATAAAGGAAAAAAATTATGTGTAAAAAAATTAAAATTGTCTTATTGGCTTTGGTCATGTTGAGCACCAGTAGCTTTGTATTCGCATCACAAACAGTCTTGGATGTTGCTGATCCATCGTGTTCGTTCGTGAATTATCTAAATGTAGGTGGCGGAGAAGCGCTCATTGAGGATGACATGTCATTCTTGATTGACATGTCCTATGGATTCCAAATTTCTCCTAGGTTCTCTATTGGAGCATTTATCGCAGTCAATCCGTTGTCAAATTTCGAACATGCCAACCTTGGGATCTCAATTGCAGATACAGAAGCAGCTTTTGCTCTGATGTCCGGAATGGAGTTGCTGTTCACTTTCTCTTCCGATAGTTTGATACATCCCTTCATGCGTCTGGCTATAGGTGGGATTTCCGTTGGATATCTCGAGGATGCCGATGATAAAGAGGGGTATGATGGTGCAACCGCTGACCGTTCTACTTTTGCTTCTATTTCTGCCGGTTTGGAACTGAATATTACAAAACGGACGCGGCTCGCCCTGCGTGGAGGATGGCGGTTCGCTGCACATGAGGAAACCATGGGAATAGAAAAATATGGTCTGGGTGGCCCGGAAGTATCATTGACCCTACGCACGTTCTGGAAAATGGATATCAACAAAAATTAGGTTCGAGAAATCCAAGTGGGAGCAAATTCTCGGAATGGAAGTCAAGAATCAAACAAGCGAAACAATACCATGAGAGTAAGACCAATAAGAGCTTTCTGATGAGTCGTTGACTGAAGAGTATTCGTTTGTTTTCATCTTATTTTCACTTTGTCCGTAAGGCAAATTCTTGAATTAATAGATATTTTTTTGCTCTATTTTACATGAAAAAGGTTTTTTGTCTGTAAATCCTGTGTTACCATAAGAATCAACATATAAACAACCATAGTTTGGAGTTAACCTTGAAAAGAAATTCTCATGTCCTACGTTCACTAGAAAAACCTAAAAGAGCCTTGATCCTTATCGCATTCGTGATTCTCCTTTCTGGAGCATTATTTACTTCATGCGCCCTCGATCAGGGGTCGGGGCATACTGTTTCCCTGCGAATGCCTGTATTCAGTTCCTCTGTAAGGTCTGCAGAAACGAGAGGCGCTATCCAACCCGATAATACTGACCCATATCTTACCTCATCGGTACCCCCTATCATCAGTTGGGAAACTGATGTCGTTTCAACTTCCGATACCATCAATTTCGAACTGTTTGATATGAGTGTAGAGTGTGAGATTGAGCTGCTGGAAGATGGAGTTGTCTACACTGGAGTTAATGACTTTATCGATTTTAGCTTCACTGTGTATGATGATGATAGCTTTGAGTATAGGATGATTATCCTTCATGAAATCAATGATAATACTGTTCACCAGAAGACCTTGATTGAAACATCTATTGCTGGAGATATAGAAGGAGATTTCATCACAGGTACCGGTGGAACGGTTAAAATTTGGGAAGTGAATAATTATTATAGTGAGGAGACTGCCGATACAGGTCGACGCATATATCTCACCTATGATGTTGGACTTGAAGCTGATCAAATAACTCCTTCTTTTTCTATTAAGACGAATGATGAGGTGAATTTTAGTCCACCATTTGATACTATCAACAATTTGGGTATTGGTGCTTGGGAAGGTTTGGAGATAGTGTACTTTGGGAGTCAATTTCCTCCAGAAACGTTAACTTCGGCTGTTATGGAGTTCCAATTGAATGAGGGGACTTGGAACCAAATTCTCAGTGAGAACTAGAGGTCATAAGGTTCCTGCACTATTGTGCTCCTGCTTTGAGGGCAGGGGCACTTTTTTGAATAAGTGAAGAGTAGCGATTTTCTTGTACGCAGGCGACTTCATAGGGCGATGGCTCATACTTCATTTCATGAAACTAGGTTTTTGTCTTACACTCGATTCGCTGAATGACTCAACCCGATAGATTTGGTAGGTTAACCCCAATAGATTTTCTAATAATTGGAATGACAATAAAAATATTGCAAAATAGAGAAAAAATTATCTATAGTAATATTTACTAATTCCTTCTTTAGCTGTAAAGTATCTGAAAATTAAATATTCGTAGCAGATTGTTGATTACAATAAATTACTCTTTTGGCACCTCAATACAGTATGAATCGTTAATTGGAATTTGACGCTAATCACCATCCAAGTAGTGGTTGGAGGCTATAGGTAGATAGTACTGTTGTGAGGAGAAGTTTGATGATTGCATTACTTGTGTTTTCGGTTTTGGTGGTTCTTGAGATATCCTTATTCATGCTACAGCGTAGAAGGGCAACAGTAATTCCACGTGAAAGAAGCTTCTATTGGTTGGCTGTAAGTGCCATATTGCTCATTACATTGTTGAGTCCTTTTCTCGATTGGAGCATATCATGGGCTGGTGTTGCCCTGATCTGTATATATGAAACTATCCGAGCTCTTTTGTTCTTGTGGAAAGGGTGGGGTAGAAAACGGATGACAGGTGTTTCTCTAGCCTTCAAGATCTTTCTCTATTTCTTCATAACGATACCTTTAGCGGTTTTTCCAGGTAACAAAGACCTGGAGGTTACCGGCCAGTATGCCGTAAGGACGGAAACCTATACATGGGTGGATGAATCGCGGGAAGAAGCGTTCACCGAAGAACCCGATTACAGAACTGTGACCGTGCAGTTCTGGTTTCCGGATGTAGATGATGGATCATTTCCCCTTGCGATATTTTCCCATGGGGCGTTCGGTTACCGTATGAGCAATTATTCCACATTCATGGAACTTGCAAGTAACGGTTATGTCGTCTGTAGCATAGACCACCCGTACCACTCATTCAGGACCAAGCAAACCGATGGTAAAACCATTTTGGTCGATATGGAGTTCATGAAGACAGCGATGGCTACAGAGAATGGAGAAGTAGTGGGAGAGGAGCTCTATAACCTCGAACAACAGTGGATGCAGTTGAGAACCCAGGATATGGAATTCGTTTTGGATACGGTCCTTACAAATGTAGAGACTACGGATACCGAAGGTGTATTCAGTAAGATCGATGATAATGCCATAGGATTGCTTGGACATTCCATGGGTGGGGCAACTGCCGCGGAAGTTGGGAGAGAACGTAAAGAAATCGACGCTGTTATCGTTCTGGATGGTACGATGATGGGGGAGACCGTTGCCTATTCAGCGGGAGAAGGGACTTTTGACAGAGAACCGTATCCAAAGGCAATCCTCAATATCTTCAATGAAGATCATGCCGACCAAGCCAGTAGACTCGGTAGTTCGTACCCAAATACATTCATGCATGGAAACTCAGACAATTCCTATCAGGTGACGGTCAAAGGATCGGGTCACTTGAATTTCACCGATCTGCCATTAGTTTCTCCTCTGCTAGCCGGTCTGTTGGGAACCGGAACAGTGGATCCAGTTTACTGTATGCAAACTACGAATACTTTGGTCTTGGAATTCTTCGATCGCTATGTGAAAGGTGAAAAATTGGAGATTGCTCGGGAACGGGAATTCTAACAGGTAGAATTCAATATGTATCCGTAATCAACTGGGTGAACAATTTAATCAGCTGAGTATCGTACTTCGTTCCAGACTCCCCAGAAAGATGTTCGAGCGCCTCTGTCTCTGTAAATCCAGCCCCGAATGGTTTTTCTCTAGTCATATGCGCATAGCTGTCAGCCAACGCAAGAATCCTACCTTGAAGGGGTATGGTAGTACCCTTCAATCCACTTGGATATCCTGTACCGTCCCATCGCTCATGATGCGTGAGAACATATTCGGCGATAACCCCATAGTGAGGAGCTGCGCTCAATATGTTGTATCCTATTTCGGGATGTCGTAATACATCACCTTTCTCAATATCATGCAAGTGGTTTTCGTTTTTAAACAGGTCCGGTCTTAAAGCAATCTTGCCAATATCATGCATGGTGCCAGCCATACCTATTTCATCCACTTCATCCTCAGACAATCCTGTGTGTTCAGCTATCATGCGACAAAGTTTGCTTACCTGCTCGCTATGCGTTTGTTCCTCTTTGTTCTGCTCGAATAATGATATAAGCAATTGATCGATAATCCGCTTCCTTATTTGTGGTCGATCTGCAATCTTCTTGCGGTACATCTCATGTTCTGCTTCCCTGAAGACCACATCCATATCATCTGTTTGGATGAGTTTTATCGATTTTCCCAATGAGACGGAAATCGGCATATCCTTTACTTTTGCCTTCGAAATTGAGTTGTTTATTCTTTCAATAATACTATTCGCATGCTCAGCGTCAGTATTCGGTAACAGCAACACAAATTCGTCTCCACCTATCCTTGCTACAATATCGGTCTCACGGCTCTCTTTTCTTAGAATATCAGCAACCGTTTGAAGCAACGTATCTCCGGCATCATGACCAAAGGCATCATTTGTAAGTTTGAGGTTATTAACATCGGCTATTACGAGTACCAAAGGGCAATAGCGAACATGATTCAATCGAAGGGATTCCTTTTCAAATGCTCTTCGGTTTTTCAGGCCAGTCATGGGATCGCTATAACTGAGGTGTAGGATATTTTGTTGTTTTTGCCGTTTCTCTGTACAATCCCTAAAAACTAACACTATGCCATCGACACTCTTATCAGAACTAAAAATTGGAGAAGCTATTGCTTCAATGGGAATAGTGTCTCCCGATTTTACAATTAATATAGCCATTGGTCCGGCTTCAATAGACTGCTTTTGCTCTATCGATTGTTTGATGATATCGTCCTCACCAAACTCAATGATATCTTCGTACGATTTTCCGATTGCCTCGGAAAAGTGCCATTTGGTGAGTGTCTGAGCCACATTATTGATAATCTCTATACAACCGTTACGATCAAGTGTAATTACTCCATCTCCGACAGAGAGAAGGGTAGTTTCGAGCCGGGCTTTTTGGAGCGCGAGTTGGTTCTGAGTCTGTCTGGATTCAGTGATATCGTCAATGATTGCGGCAAAAAGCAATGGTTCGGGAGAATAGGCAGATATTCTTAACTGTTTATCGAGATACGATGAATAACGCTCGATGGTTATTGGTTTCCCCGATACTACGACATCATTGAACAATGCTATCCATTCGCTCTTATCGCTAGCGAAAATCTTCTCTACCGAAGACCCTACTATGTTTTCTGCGGATATTTGGATTATTTGTTCAAACCGTCTATTCATGCTGATGACTATCGCATCTACAATCTGGTTGTTGGTATCCTGCTGGACTTTGCATACGAGTAGTCCCTGATTCATATGTTCGACCAATTTGCGGTGACTACTTTCGCTCTTTTCCAATGCCGATTTTGCAAGTTTTGCATCCGTTATATCCGCATGGGTACCGCTCATAACCACAGGTTCACCCGATTCGGACCTTTTGGTTATTTTCCCTCTATCTAGTACCCACACCCAAGTTCCGTCCTTATGGTGCATCCGGCATTCGGCTTCAAAAAAATCCCGTGTCCCCTCCACCAACTCTTCGATTTGAGTATCCACAATACCCAGATCATCTGGATGCAAAAAATCTTTAAACAACTGGATAGTGGGGGAACCTAGTTCTTCCAATGTATAGCCCACTATCTGTGCCCATCGTGCATTGATCTCGATGTTACCAGTAGGGATATCCCAGACCCATGTGCCGACATGAGTACCCTCTATCACACTGGAAAGTTTTTCATTGCTTGATCTCAACTCCTTCTCTATACGGTCTCGTGTCGCTTTTTCCTTCCGTGTGAACTTCAGTCCTCCAAAGGTCATGAAAAAGTTGAAAAGTATCAAGAACAATGAACCGGATGCTACAATGATACTGCTTGCAAAGGTATCTCTCTTCAAGAGTTGTTGGGCTTGACCAAAGAGAGAATTGTTCGATTGTTCAAGCTGTCCCAACTCAAGTAGAACAGAATCCATAGTCCGGTTGATGCTGATAAGACTTATGATTCCAACAAACAAGATAATACAGGAAAACGCTATGAACGAAACAATGAGACCTTTTTCTGTCGATCGTTTTTGATCCATAGCTCTTCTCCCTATATATAGTAGGCAGTAGTTACATCTGTTGACTAGTGTATATATACGGTAGGTAAGGTATAAAGGCAAGGATGGAAATCCAAAAATTATAATTATTGTAATTTCATTTTTTAGCTACAGGGTAGGGCTAGTGCTTCTGTTTATGGCCGTAGCCATTGCATGTCGCTAAGGAGAAGGGGACTCTTCGATTGCTGTTCCTTCTACGGCTATTGGATTCCATTTGTGCAATTGTCCGACAACCAAAGCCAGGACAAGTAGCCCGCTTATTATATCGGATATGGGGAATGCAAAGAATATTCCTCTTGCTCCATAGATTTTTGCGAGAATCAGGATTAGCGGTATGAGAAGGGCTCCTTGTCTTGCAATCCATATAACAAGAGCAGGGGTTGCTTTTCCGATGCTTTGGAAAAATGCTGTTCCTATACTCAGCATAGCGAGAAAGGGTAAACCCAACATCATAATCTGTGTGAAAGGAGCTGCAAGATCGAGTAGATCCTGATTAGATGTGAACCATCTCAAAAATATGCTTGGCATAACGATAGTACATAAGAGAAAAAGTATTCCCACTGAACAGCTTATCAGGAGAGCATAGCGGAGAAGTTTTCCAACCTCCCTATGGCGCTTTGCTCCAAAGTGGAAACCTACTAGTGGTTGTAAGCCTTGAACGACTCCTGAGATAGGCATATTGAAGAACATTAAGAGCATCCCGATTATACCGTAGGCGGCTATCTCTAAATCACCACCCAGCTGACCAAGACTGCGATTGACAACAATAGTGACAACGCTTGTTCCCATTTGCCGCACCAGTGTCGGAAAGCCTATGGTTACGATACTTGCAAAGACTGATAGTTCGAAAAGCTTGCCATGTTTGGACAGGGAAAATAAGGAAGCCGGGGAGGAAAGGAAAGCAAACGCGTACAGCGCTGCAGCTAGTTGTCCAACTATGGTGGCGATAGCTGCTCCACGTATACCCCAACCAATAGAACTTATCAGTAGAGGATCAAGGATGATGTTGATCCCGTTCCCTATGATATTTGCCAACATTGCCTGTTTAGCCCGGCCTTGGGCACGAAGGAACGCATTTAGCACTGTAGCCATAGTTATTACAGGGGCACCCCATAGTAGGGTTCCCAGATATTCACGGATAAACGGTTTTGTCGCTTCGGTTTCTCCTAAGATAGAGGAAAGCTGTGGGAACCAAACAGCTGCCATCACAGTGATTAACGATGCAATTAGAAGCATTCCCAGTAGACTCGTAGTTGCACTCTTGCCAGCCTCTCTAGTGTTGCCACCACCCAATTGTCTGGAAATGTGTGAGGCTCCACCCACGCCAATCATTAAGGCGACAGCCGAGAGTAAAACATAAGCGGGGAGGGAGATTCCTAACGCCGCTATTCCAAGTGCTCCAACAGATTTCCCCACATAGAGCATATCCACCATGGTATAGAGTGTATTGACCAAAAGACCGATCATCGCAGGAACCGATAGACGGATCAATTGACGTAGGATTCTTGGATCGTCCAACGCTTGGGTGCCTTTCACCCCCCTCGTGTCGTTTGTTGCCATTCGGTATCTCCATTATGGGATATTAAAATGTCTAGTATGTACGAGACCATCTTCTGTAGTTCAGCATGTCTTATGTAATACATTTGGTAAAGTATACATGTCAATGTGAAAAAATGTCATCAAATTGTTATCCTGTCTTCTATATATGCATATTTTCTATTTAATTTATTGAAGATTAAAATAATGTGAAATTTATGAAATTAATGTTTGACAATTCGAAATTCCTGATGTAGCATACTTAAAGTCGCTAATCGACTAATCGACTAATCGATAATTAAGGTGAGGCAATGGACTCGGAAATGGTTGATCAATTAAAAAAAATCGAAATTCCCCATGTGTCTGACCTGATCATAAAAAGGGTCTATGATCTTCTTCTCGATGGGACGCTCAAACCAGGGGATCAGCTACCGTCAGAAGCCCATTTGCAAAAAGCCTTGGGAGTCGCCAAACAGCAATTGAAAATTGCGTTCAACAAACTTGAATTGTATGGAGTCTTAGAGACCCGACCTCAGGCGGGGACTTTTGTAGCAGACATCAATACGCGGATTTTAGTCGGTCTCATAGACAATATTCTGAACATTGGCGATGGATTCGATCCTTTGTCACTAGCCGATACCCGTACCACGTTGGAGGTTCGAGCTGCCGAGCTAGCAGCCCAAAGGATTGATGATGCAGAGTTATCTCAGATCGTGAAAGCGAATGAAATTTTTTTTGAACGTTCTCAGAAGACGTTTCGTGTAATAGAGGACGATATATTTTTCCACCAGGAGATTGTCAAATATTCCAAAAGTCCCACACTCATTGCATTGTATTCGTTTCTAACTAGACCGTTGATTGAAGTTTGGAAACGAATGGACCTCTTTGATCTTGATAGGACTCACGATCGACTTGAGAAGACCTTTGAAGAACACACCCGTATCTTAGAAGGTTTGCGTGAAAGGGATCCTAAAGCGAGTTCCATAGCTATGAGGGCTCATTTGGATAGTGTATATAAGGAAACCGAACTATTGAGCGAAATCGTTTCCAAAAACGACTGAACTGATATATAATCATCCGAGGACTTGAATATCTTCGGTTGTGGACAGGTGAATCTAGGGGAGAGCCAGAATGAAAGTACTGCAAGTGAAGCAACCGGGTGAAGTCCAGGTCGCAGAAAAAGAGGTAAGGAATTTACAAGCAGGTGAAGTCCTTATCGATATCAAAAGGGTAGGTATCTGTGGATCGGACATCCTTATCTATACGGGTGGCAATCCATTTACTGTCTATCCCAGGGTAATTGGACATGAAATGGCTGGTGTCGTTTCCCAGATTGGAAGCGATGTCGATACTGTGAAGGTTGGAGATCGGGTCTGTATCGATCCCGTCTTGAACTGTGGGGAATGTGATGCCTGTCGTCGCGGTCACCCGAATGTCTGTTCCAATCTCCAAGTCATGGGAGTCCATACCGATGGGGGCTTCGCATCACAACATATCGTTCCTTCCGAAAATGTATATCGCATTCCCGATTCCCTCAGTTGGGAAGCCGCAGCTATGGTTGAACCCTTCTCCATCGGCTCTAATATCTGCCAGAGAACCCAAATCGGTACAGGTGACCGAGTTTTAATCGTAGGTAGCGGTGTGATCGGCAATACCGTACTCATGACAGCGAAGATGTTGGGGGCTCAAGTTATCGTTTGTGATATCTTGGATGACAAACTCGAAAAAGCACGAGAGCTTGGAGCAGACCATACGATCAATTCCGCGAATACCGATCTGAAAGAAGAGGTTATGCGTCTGACAGATGGCGATGGTGTGACAGTCGTAATCGATGCAGCGAGTATTCCTTCCCTGTTTCTCACCTTGCTCGAATGCACCGCTCCCGGTGGACGGATGGGTGTTCTGGGATTTTCCAAGAATGAGAGTATGGTGAACCAATTCGAAATAACTAGGAAAGAGTTGACGATCGTCGGATCGCGACTGAATAACCGCAGATTCCATGCAGTTATAGAGTCGTTCGATAAAGGATTGCTCAAACCAGAGCTTCTCATGGATGGCGTTCACCCTTTTGAGGAAGCTGAAAACATGCTCAAGAAATTATCGAAGGATGGAATGAAGGGTAAGGTGTTGATCAGTTTTGCCTAACAGCAGACTGAAGAAAAATCGTTTTGTAAGGCCTTAAGGCTTTATCATATTTACACACTATGTGGAGGAACTTATGAAAAGAACACTCATGATTGTTGCAATCGCAATTTTCAGTGTTGCTCTGGTCTTCGCGGCTGGAGAGCAGGAAACTGGACCCAAGAAGGGTCAGTATGTCATCAAGACAGGTATTGGTTATAATGACCAGTCCCTACAGTACAAGACCTTGGAGTTCATGAAGGCTCATCTCGAAGAGGCTACTGACGGTGTGGTGACCATGGAATTGTACCACTCAAGTACTCTTGGTGACGACTTGGCGATCCTTGAAGGTCTCCAGCTCGGAACTGTTGAAATGTTCTGTGGTACAATCGGACCAGCTGCACAGTGGTCAAACGCTGTCAAGTTGTTCGACTTGCCCTTCCTGTTCACCTCGTACGAAGAGGTTGATGCTCTTCTCGATGGTCCTGTAGGCCAGGAAGTCCTCGACTCCCTCAAGCCCGCTGGTATGGTCGGTATCGGTTACTGGGAGAACGGTTTCCGTCAGTTGACCAACAGCAAGCGTCCTGTGGAATCTCCGGAAGATATGGTCGGTCTTAAGCTCCGCACCATGCCTACCCCCGTTCCTTTGGCCTTCTTCAAGATGCTTGGCGCAAACCCCACTCCAATGAACTTCGGTGAAGTATTCACCGCATTGCAGCAGGGCGTTGTCGATGGTCAGGAAAACCCCTGGGAAACCATCCTTGCCAACAAGTTCTACGAAGTACAGAAGTATGCAACCAACACTGGTCACGTATATTCTCCTTTCGGTGTTCTTTTCTCCCAGAAGTTCTGGGACAAGTTGCCCGCCGAGTACCAGGAAGAAGTACGCGAAGCAGTATTCGCAGCACGTGACTTCAACAGAACCAGCGCTCGTGAAGCAGAGCAGGCAATCCTTGCTGAGCTCGGCAAGTACATGGAAATCACCATCCTCACTCCAGAAGAAATTAAACCCTTCCAGGAGATGACAAGACCGGTGTATGACCAGTTCGCTGAAGAGATCGGTCCTGAATTGGTCCAGAAGGCAGTCGACTTCTTGGCCAACCTGTAAACAAAAGGAGCATATGGAGAGTCTGGCTTTGCTGGGCTCTCCATTACTATGCATATGAAAGGAATTGAGACAATTAAGAATGCGGTAAAACAGATCTACAGATGGTTCATGATCCTGACTACATTGGGATTGTTCATCATCGTAGCCTATAATGTAATCAGAAGATATGTTTTCAATAACTCCATTGCTTGGGCTGATGAATTATCGAGATTCATGTTCATTTGGGTGAATCTTTTGGGGATGATAAGTGTCTTTCAAAATAATGAGCTTATCGGGCTCGACCTATTTTCCAATATCATCATCAAGAGAATCAAACATGGTAAGAAAGTATTGTTTGCCATAGAGACAATAGTAATTTCTGTGATTCTTGGAGTTCTTGCTTTTTATAGTATTGAATTCTTGCGCACAATGGGACACGTATCGGCAACTTTAGGATTGCCTATGAAATTAGTCTATTCGGTGTTGCCGTTTTCCATGATCGCCATGCTCGTTGGAAATATCATCAAATTCACAACAATAATTCGTGAAAGTAGGAATAAGTAAATGCTTTTTGTATTTTTAGGTGTTCTATTTGCAGGTATTATAGTGGGAATCCCCATCGTGTTCAGTATGGCAGCAGCCAACCTGATCATGCTCGTGATCATGGATTTCCCAATCGTTAGTTATGCCCAGAAACTGTTCAATGGTATGGATAGCTTTGCCTTGCTGGCTGTCCCGTTCTATATGTTCGTTGGTGAAATCATGAACCGGGGTGGAATCGCAAAACGTCTCATGGTCTTCTCCGATGCGCTAGTCGGCCATATTAAAGGTGGTTTGGGTCATGTGAATATCCTTTCAAGTATGTTCTTTGGAGGAATTTCCGGTAGTGCAATTGCCGATACCGCCGCAATCGGAGGGCTGTTGATTCCGACCATGGAAGAAGAGGGATATGAACCTGCCTATTCGGCAGCGGTAACTGCATCTTCATCGGTAATTGGTATCATCATACCACCGAGTATCCCATTCATCCTCTATGGAGTAACTACCAGTACCTCTATCTCTCGGATGTTCATTGGTGGAATTATCCCGGGGATCCTCGTTGGTTTCACACTCATGTTTATAACTCTCCTAACCGTTGGCAAACATAAGGTCGATCTCCATGGTGGTGAGAAGAGAAAATTTGAGTTCGGTAAAGTATGGAGTGCCTTCAAGGATGCCTGGTCCGCACTTATCGTCCCATTTATCATCGTTGTGGGAATTCTTGCCGGTGTCTTTACGGCAACCGAAGCAGGTGTAGTGGCTGCCATTGTTGCCTTGGTGCTTGGGCTCTTTGTCTTCAAGGAACTCAAAATCAAGGACCTTCCAAAAATTCTGTTCAACACCAGCAAGACTACCGCATCGGTGCTGTTCTTGTGTGGTAATGCATCAGTTACCGCATATCTGCTTACCTTAGCCCAAGTCCCTCAGGAATTGGCAATGATGTTCAGTACTTTGAGCGATAATCCGTTGGTCATCATCATTGTAGCCAACATCCTCTTGCTCCTGGTAGGATTTGTCATGGACATCACCCCTGCTATTTTGATCCTCGGCCCGGTATTGCTGCCTGTCATGACCAAGTTTGGTGTCGATCCGGTATTCTGGGGTGTAATCATGTGTATCAACTTGGGAATCGGACTCATTACTCCTCCCGTCGGAACGGTACTGTTCGTTGCTACTGGTGTAGCTGGTATCAAGATGGAGGAATTGGTTAAAGCAATCATTCCGTTCTTCATCGGTATGGTAGCTCTGTTAGTGGTCCTGATCATATTCCCGCAGATCATAACTTTCTTGCCGAATTTGGTATTACCGATAAAATAACTGGAGATCTACATGTTGTATTGCCATGAACAAGTTGCCGAAGGTGGAATATCCTCCGGCGACTTGAGTGTTATTATTGAAGAGTTGATTCGATCGGTTTCCGCTGGCAGATCGTTACGAAATGTCTTAGTGATTCCACCCGATTTCACCCGTTACCACTCCCGGGCGGGAGAAATTACGAGCAAGATTCATGCTATTCTCGGTGACTCTGTAACCATGGTGTTGCCTGCATTGGGTACGCACTATGGAATGACCGATGAGGAGAAACGGACCATGTTCAAGGATGTTCCGCTATCCATTATCCATGATCACGACTACAGGACAGAGGTAGAGGAACTCGGTAGGATCCCATCGGAAGAGGTTTCTCGGATTTCTAAAGGGGCAGTCGATTTCGATTGGCCTGTCCAAATCAACCGTATACTGTTGGAAGAGCAGTGGGATCTGATTATCTCAGTAGGGCAGGTTGTACCTCACGAAGTTGCCGGTATGTCCAATTATACCAAGAACACGCTTGTCGGAACCGGCGGTAAGGAATGCATCGATAAGAGTCATTTCGTCGGTGCCGCTTGTGATATGGAAAAGATCATGGGTCAGATTCATAATCCCGTACGGGATCTACTCAACTTGGGATCAGACCGCTATCTTTCCCATCTTCCTTTCCTCTACATCCAGACAGTGGTAGCCCCTGATATGCAGGGAGGCACTTTGTTGAAGGGTGTGTTCGCAGGAGACGATTCAGAGTGCTATGAAAAGGCTGCAGCCCTTGCCCAGCAAGAGAATATTTTCCTCCTGGAAAGAAGTCCAAAAAAGATCGTTGTTCTTCTCGATGGGGAAGAGTATAAGAGTACATGGGTAGGAAACAAGAGTATCTACCGCTCAAGGCTCGCAGTAGCCGATGGTGGGGAGATCGTCATTCTCGCTCCTGGTGTACATACATTCGGAGAGAACCCCAATGCCGATTCCCTGATCCGCAAGTATGGGTATCATGAAGCTCCCTATGTGGTCAAAGCCATAGGGGAGAATTCTGATCTTGCCGATAATCTAGGGACCGCCAGTCACCTGATCCAAGGAGCTTCGGGCGGACGGTTCACGATCACCTATTGTCCTGGAAAGCTGAGTCGGGAAGAGGTCGAAGGTGTCGGTTTCAACTATGGTGATTTGGCTGAATATTCCAAACGCTACGATCCTAAAGTCTTGAAGGATGGTTGGAATATGGTCGATGGAGAGGAGATTTACTATATCTCCAATCCCGGTCTTGGGCTTTGGGCGCATAAGGATAAATTCAACCCAGCCTGATGTTAGATCATTCCTTGTATCACCAGATCTCGTACATGTGAAGGCAGGTTCAGCAGTTGTTGTTCCTGCCATTTTTGTTCCTCTTCAGCCGAACCTCCCGTTAACATCATGATCTTACGAATGTACCAGGCAGGACCGAGACAATGGTCGGCCATATGGGCTGTAGCGACTGTATGGCCAATACATCGGGCTATGAGTTTCATCACAGGATCGGATATATCCCTGGCAAGGGCATGAACCTCTCTGGATGCCTTTATGGCATCTTTTGTGCTTGCTCTTCCAGCCTCCCAATCGTGCGCTATCTGAAGGGCTTTTTCTAAAAGAGGATCAAGTTCGTAAGGGATAAGTTTCAAAATATGCTCGGTACATACGATTGCCCATCCCATTAAAGCACGATGGTCGGCTTCTTCTAGGCTTCCCCCTCTATGGACTCTGACAAATCGCCTATCGCGCATTATTAACCTTTCCCAGATGAGCTCTTATGAATCCAATTATATGGTATCGGTACAAATGATTCGAGTAGTCTTTTCACCAGCTCTTGCATAAAAATGGGTAAATCGTTACTATCCCATTATACGTTGCTATTGCAACAAAACCACCGATAAGTGAGAGACTCCATGGAACCGTACCTTCCTATGCTTGCGCAGACACCGTTATTCGCAAGTTTGACGCAAGAAGAACTACCACATATGCTCAGTTGTCTTCAAGCGAGACATAAAAAATTCGAAGCCAGACAATTCATTCTCCATGAAACCGATTCTACCGAGGATCTTGGCGTAGTACTGCATGGACAAGTCCAGATCATTACAGAGGATGCATTTGGGAATCGCTCTATTACTGCCAAGCTGGGTCCTGGAGAGCTTTTTGGACAGGTCGCCGCAAGCAAATTGGCTCCATCAAGCCCTGTATCGGTGATGACCGATTCGGAAAGTGAAATCTTGTTGTTGAAATTCAATAAACTAGTCACTCCCTGTACAAGAGCATGTTCCTTCCATTCCCGGGTAATCGAAAATATGATGAATGTCTTGGCTGAGCGCAATCTCATGATGAATCGCAAACTCTCTATTCTCAGCCAGCGGACCATGAGAGAAAAATTATTGACCTATCTTGTTTGGCAGAGCCATGATAAAGGGAGTACGACTTTTTCGATTCCCTTCAATAGGGATGAATTGGCCGACTATCTCTGCGTTAACCGTAGTGCGCTTTCACGAGAAATATCAAAAATGATAGAAGAAGGTATTATTTCAAGTGAGCGCAATCACTTTACGCTGTACGACCATAGTCCACTATAGCAGCTCACATACGGGATCCTATCAGTTCAATCAGATCAAGTGCCTTCTGGTGCCATGATACTGGTATACCGTATCGATCACCCTCGCCACTCTTTATTTCACTTGGTGGTCGTCCTTGTACTATCCATGAGCTATAGGGCTTGTTACGTTCGGGGTGGAAGAGGGTGATAACGGTATCACGCCTATACGCAAGGCCACCATCAGTGTAGCGACCGAGAAGCGTATCTTCAGAGCTGATGATTGCCAAGGTCCCTACTTCATCGGGGGTGAATTCAGCCCCTTTCAAGCGATGTAACTGGATGATTTCTCCATCTTTGGAGACCTCTGCGAATAGGATTGGAAGAGAAAGTTCTCCCCCATATCGTTCATTGGTTGATCGCTCATGAGCAATCTCTCCGATCAGCTTTGCGTATCTTTCAATGAAAATTCTCTCTTCATCATCTCCCATGATGGTGAAATGGATTCCTCCATCGGTCATTGTCGGTCCCAACAACGCTGAGCGGACGCCTTCTTCCAAGTCGATACTATAGATCGCATCTTCATCGTATCCATTTCTGTAATAGAGTCTATTGTCCATAAGCTGGATTGAAGATGCCATATCGGACGATACTTGGGCTATTTGTGAACCGTCTAAAAGGCTAATGAACAAGCCTCCTTCCGGTTCGGTAAAAGCTAGATAGGATCCCCATACAACAAATTCATCTATTTCCCGTACACTTGCTGCGACTGGAGTCTCCCCACTAAGTGGTTGCCTCATAAGCCGATTATCTTCAAGGTAGTAAAGCCATGAACCGCTGATTTGGATATTACGGTAATAGCCGCCAACGAGACTTCCTCGCAACTGAGCGGTCGTGATATCTATCATATCGAGGGTCGTGAACGTATCGGCTTGTGTGGTGTAGGCAATCCCATGGGCAATATCCATCAAGATCCCTGCCGACTCGTAGAGGAGGGTAGGCACGGTCTCAATTGCATTTGATAAATCTACGTCCAATTGGATTTTCCACAAAGCTCCACTTTCAGGCGTAGTGGCAAAGAGTTCGTTCTCCAAGAGAAAAGCCTTATCCACAGGTTGTTCAAAGAGTATGCTCTGGTGGTAATTCTGAGTGTCAAAACCATAGATCAAGCTGCTTGTAGCATCCACATACAGAATATGGTGGCGATACGTACCCAAAAGAATGCCATTCATCTCGGCGATCATTTCATTCCTAGCTGTGAGACTGCCTATCTGAGAGAGGGGTAGTTCCTGCAGATAATGGACCAGAGAAGTATCGGCGAATTCCATATGGGTTATGAAGCGAATATGCTGTCCATCTGATAGGACATACCCACCATTGCGCATATTCGATGAAGTATTTCCCATGAGCATGTGCTCAGAATCCCACAACTGTTCGTTTACCCTGTTCTCCATGAGATGGGCTGTCTCCCCATTAATTACCAGTCGGTCCACTTGCTTACACCCACTGGCAATGAGTAGGATTACGAGTGAAATGATTAAAAAGAGACGGTACGGAACATTGGAACGCTTTCGCATCATGATAATCTGACTCTATAGGTTGGCGGACTTGCAGTCAAGAATATATGATAGGTCGTGTTTCTCTCCCACTTCTATAGATTCCTTCGATTATTCGGACAGTCTCGCGTCCGTCTTCTCCCGTAACCATGGGTTTGCACCCCTCGGTGATAGCTTTTGATACATCGTCGATCTGGCGTGAAAAGAAATAGGTGGTCGCATCTATAGTCTTGAAAAATGCCTCATCCTGCTGACGGAATGTAGGAAGGAGAGCTGCTTCTCCCTCTATGGTCCATAGGTCGTTGACCGGTGGCTCTAACACAGAGCTTCTTCCGGCAATGAACATAGCTCCTCCATCGGTCTGCACCCCAGCGGAAGCTCCCGATGAACCGTGAACGTGCACTTTCGCATAGATTCCCGGTTTCTGTGAATTGCTGACTAGGATAGAGCCCATTCCTCCATTGGCGAAACGTATGGTAGCAACTGCGGTATCCTCAATCTCGACATAGGGATGATTCACATTCCCCCATTCACTGTAGATACGTGCAATGGGACCCATGAACCAATGTAGGAGGTCAAACTGATGGGGTGCTTGGTTAATACAGACCCCGCCACCTTCGTTTTCCCATGTTCCTCGCCAAGGATCGCTCTTGTAGTATGCTTCATCACGCCAACCAAGAATGGTAGCGAAACCGATAGAAGGCTTGCCCAGCTTACCACTGTCGATAGCCTCCCGGATTCGCATGGTGGAGGGATACCACCGTCTTTGGCTGACAACTGAAAGTACTTTTCCAGCTCGTTCGGCAGCAAGGATCATATCAGTACATTGTGTCTCTGTGAGAGCCATCGGCTTTTCAACTAAGACATGGCAGCCAGCGGCAAAAGCCTCTATCGCATGGTCATGGTGTTGTGGATGTGGTGTGGAAATGATTACAGCATCGATATGGTCTAGGGCAACCATATCGGCAACATCCTTGCGACTGGCGATTCCCCATTTTTCAGCGAATTCGTCTCTTCGTGCATCATTCCTTCCACAAACAGCAACGAGTGTTCCTGTGGACGAGTCTTTGATAGCTTGTGCGTGCAGGTGGGCTACCTTGCCATATCCGATCAGTCCGTAACGTACGATATCCATGTAAAATCCTCCTTACGGTTCCAAAACGACTTTCAACAATCCAGGCTCTCTTGCATAGAGTCTTTCAAACCATGCCTGTCCCTCCTGGAGCGGAGCTTTTGCACTCACCAGAGGCATAACATCGATTTTTTTTCGTGCCATGAGGTCCAATACTACAGGATATTCACCACTAATGGCACAAGATCCGTACAGGGTAATCTGTCTTGTCACTACTTGTTGTAATGGGAGCTCTATGGTGGGACTCACATTACCTATCAAGGTGACCGAGCCTCCTTTTCTCACGATAGAGAGCGCGGTCTTGATGGGGGCAGTGGCTCCCACAGCCTCAAAAACTCTATCGACTGAGGAGGAATTGGTTTTGTTTTCCAATTCATGTAAAAGATTCGTATCTGCTGGGTCCAGAGCCAGGTCGGCACCGAATGAGAGGGCGGATTTCCTTCTCTCGGCATCCGTATCCAGGGCAACGATAGTTCCGCTGGTAGCAGTCTTCAGAATCTGTATGAGTAGTAGGCCAATGAGTCCAGTTCCTACCACCGCAACGGTATCATTCAAATGTACCGGAGTTATCCTGAGGGCGTGGGCGGCTACCGCTGCAGGTTCAGCAAGAGCCGCCTCTACAAATGAGAGCCCCTGGGGGAGACGATAGACGATATGGTCAGGCACCACTACGTATTCAGCAAAGGTGCCATCCTGTCTATATTCGTCGCACGATACTCCAAGGACTCTCCGATTGTCACAGAGATTTACCTCTCCACTGTGGCAGAAACGGCATGTTCCGCAGTAGATGGTGGAATCGAAGGTGACCGCATCTCCCACGTTGAACGCGGTAACGGCCTCACCGATTTCTACGATGACTCCAGCTGCCTCATGTCCCATGATCACCGGTGGCTGTCGCCGACCGGTAGAACCGTCGAATCCATGGACATCCGAACCGCATATCGCTGATGCTTTCAGTTGTACCAAGATATCGTGCGGCCCCTTGATTTTGGGATTCGGCACCTCTTTGTAGGTCATTTCCTTGTAGGTTTCCATCACCAAAGCTTTCATACCATTTGCTCCCTTCATGTTCTCAATCGCTTATCTCTGGATTCGTGCACTACCACCTTTTGCGAAGGCTTCGACCTGGTCTAATGAAGCCATAGTCGTATCTCCAGGGAAGGTGGTGAGTAATGCTCCATGAGCCCAACCGAGACGTAATGCCTCTTCGGGAGTCTTACCGGAAAGCAGTCCATAGATGAGTCCAGATGCAAAGCCATCTCCTCCTCCTACACGGTCATAGACATCCAAGGATGCTGTAGGAGCCTGATAAGCCTGTCCATCTATCCAGAGGACAGCAGACCAGTCATGGCGGTTGGTTGATCGGACTTCACGCATGGTGGTAGCGACAGCCTTGATATTGGGGAAACGCTTTGCTACGGTCTCCATCATGCCGAAGAAGACTGTCGGGTCAAGCTTGGATTGCTTTTCTACCTTTGGTCCTTCGAGTGCCAATCCCATCTGCAGGTCTTCTTCATTACCGACGAGGACATCAACATGTTCTACGATCCTGCTGAGTACAGATTGGGCCTGTTTTACCGGATCCACACCTGTGCTTGCATTTGCAGCCCAAAGTTTCGCACGATAGTTGAGGTCGAAGGATACAATAGCACCAGCTTCGTGGGCAGCTTTCATTCCTTCAATAACGACTTCGGGAGTGGTCTCTGAAAGAGCACTGAAAATTCCACCGCTGTGGAACCAACGTACGCCGTTTGCAAAGATCGCTTTCCAATCGAATGAGCCTGGTTTGAGTAGGGTAGCCGCTTCATTGGCACGGTTATAGAACACGACCGGAGCTCTAACTCCACCACCTTGATCGCTCCATACCTGGGCGATGTTTGGTCCATGGACTCCGTTATGTTCGAATCTTGCGTAGAAGGAGTCTACTCCCATCTTGCGGACTTCGGCTTCTACCTTCTTTCCGATGGGGTAATCTACCATAGCCGATACGACTGCTGTCTTTTGACCGAATGCTCTGGCCAGGTTTGCAGCAACATTGAACTCTCCACCCGATACATGGATATCGTACGTATCCGCGTATGCGAATGGGATGATTCCTGGATCAAGACGGGTAACCAATGCCCCGAGTGTCATGAAATCGTATGGTTTCTGTTTCACGGTTTTCTCTACTTCTTTCGATGCCGGTATTGTCAACTTACCCATGTGCATCCTCCTGATAAATTACATATTCATGGTATTATCCTACCATGTTGTTTGAAATCATTACAGCCTTGGGAGGACTCAAGTCTTCCGTTTAGCTATCGTATTGCGCATTGCCTCTATGTGCTCCACCGATTCATCTCCCAGGAGCTTAGCCAAAGCCACGTATAGCAGATCCACTACCAGCAGTTGTGCTATCCGGCTCGTGAAAGCTTCGGAAATATAACTCGTGCTTGCTACAGCTACCGGAAGGATGACGTCTGCCATTCTCGCCAATGTCGAGCGTCCTCCATTGGTCACTACAACCATGGTGCAATCATTCCGTTTCAATTCTTCTGCGATTGCCAACGTGTCCATATTTGTTCCTGTATGGGAAAAGACGAGAGCGACACAATCGCTCTTCGTTTGGCTGGCAAGCATCAACTGCATATGGTAGTCATCCGCTATGACGCAGTCCAAACCAAGTCTTATAAACTTATGGAAGGCATCGAGTGCTATGATATTCGAACCACCGATTCCAAATATCAGGATACGCCTACCATGGAACATCATTTCTGCAGCTCTCTCTACCATCGTATGGTTTATCAGCTGCTTGGTAAGTGAGAGCGTGTTCATGGCATTGGTGAATACCAGGTCGATATCATCTCCACTGGGATCGATGTTTGTTTCATAGACTCTCGATGAAGGTTGGACAGTCTCGGTAGCCAAGGCAATACGGAAGCGTTGGTATCCATTGTAGCCTAATTTTCGGACAAAGCGTACGAGAGTAGATTCGGAAATTCCGATCATATCGGCAAGTTGGTCTATGCTGGGGTGGACAGCTTCTGCTGGATTGGCAAGAATATGGTCGGCGATCGAACGCTCCTTTGCACTCAAACTAGAGTACAAGGATTTGATAGTATAGAGACATCCAGACTCGGGACCCCGATTTCTTTCCTGTTTTGCCATGGGTCGAGTATACTATGAAATAAATATTCATGTAAATGAATATTACCTGTCAAAATGCCGGATATCGTGATATCTGAGCCGACACGAACGCCGTCCATCTGTTCGATAGACTAAAGAAAAGCAAAGATTAGGATGTTAGAGATCACTAGGGTAGCATGCGTTTCTTGGAACCCTCTTCGATTCTCTGAGCGAATTGACGAAGTTTATCGATAACGAATTCCCTGTTACGTTCCCGTTTTGGAATTCGAGAGGCTTCCTGGTTCATGAAACTGATTATAGCACCGATAAGATCATGCTGTTCCGATATGAATACGAATTTTGGATCCCTATGTTTCAATACCATGAGACCTGCATTTGACATAGCGAACAATTGGACCGTATGCAGCATGTGCTTGTTGGGTAGAATACAGATTTCCAGATTCTCATGAGTCTCCAATAATTTGATGATGGCCATAATATGGGTGTGGTATTCCATGGGGAGGTAGGTGAATGGCTGTTGGGTGATCAGTTCAGGTATCAAAGCCGGCACTTTGGCTTTCAGTACATCGGTTATCCTTGGCAGACTGATTACCATCTGAAATTTTTTCCGTTTCAGATGCGTATGCATCAACTCAAGTCGCTTCTCCTGCTGTACGATGATTTCATTTCGTTGTTCTTCGTCTATACCCTCACGTTTAAGCATTGTTTCCAATAGCTTCTTGGGCATTCCGCTAAGCAGGAGACTCTGCATTCCGACTCCATTACCTGTAGTGGTTGAGAAAAGGTGTATCTGCTCATCAATGAACTTTCGAGTATTTTGTCCAGTATAAGTTCTGACCAAAGGTTTACATAGGCCGAGTTGTGTCTCAAAAGCGTGGCTCGCGCCATCTATGACCATCTGGTCGGTAGAGTAGATATATTGGATTGAATCCTGATTTTGTCCCCTCACACTGGTGGAAAAGACTGTTGCTTCCCCCTCTAGTACGAATGAGGTATGGTTGAACATGTCGTCACGCTTTTCCGGGTAGTAATAGCTTACAATTGCTCCGGTCATATAGAAGGGGAGCCATCTTTGTACAGCCATGGCCAGTTCATTACTATCCCGGGATAGGGTGTGGATCACTTCGATAGTCATCCCCCTGCGTATTCCTTTCGTCATAAGGTAGAACCACTGTTTTGCGAATTCAGGATTCTCTATGATCCACTGCATGCTCTCATCACTATAGAGTAGCAGTTTCGGATTCTTGAGAGGGGACTGTATCGCTTTCAGCAAGAGTTTCATGGTTGCAGAGCGCAAGCCTTCATTACCAAGGAAGGTTTGGGTATCGGTTGGCAAGCCGGTCGGCTCGACTGGGATAGGTACCTCTACTGCCTGGTGTGTTGCACTTCCAGAAGATCCAATACTATCGAGCAAGACTTGGATGGCCTCTGTGCTGATCTTCGCTTCATTGGAAAGCCATCGGGTAAGATAGGTCGCAATAACAGACTCGCTGACATTCTTATCCTCCATCCTATGGCCAGTTAGCTCCAGTAACGCCACTCTTTGAAAATCCTGTCTTGCCTGGGAAGCAAAATACATACCGATCAGTTGGATATAGCGGGAGTCTTCACTAGGTTCCCGAGCCCCAGTCCTCCATCGGCTGACCAATGAAGGGTCTATACCTAGTGCATCGGCAAGTTTTGAATTGGTGGTATTTGCCATTTTCATCAGCAAATTAATTTTTTCATTGAATCGCATATATGTATCCTTCCCATAAAAACATTGTTATTATCCTAAGTATACCAAGAAGTTCCAGACTGTTCCACTAGGTATAAAGACAAGGAAAAATAATACGGTTGTATTGTTCAAAGATATGGTTGCGATGCATCGCTTTCCTTGTAGATAATTTGGGACGACTGCTTTTTTAATCTCTTGCCTTATGGTATGGTTGTTACTGACTAAAAACCACGACAACAGGAGAATCATATGGCTGTCATTACCGAAGAAGCTACTGAGAAAGACATCGGATTGTTATATGAGACCGCTCGGATCGCAACGGAATCCCGCAAGGTAGGAAACCATCCTTTTGGAGCATTGTTGGCCGATGGGGATGGCACTATTCTCATGGAACAACCGAACGAAGTGGTCTCTACCCATAACGATTGTGCCCATGCCGAGACCATGTTATTGATGAAAGCCTCACAAGCCTATGATCGTGACTTCCTCTCTGGATGTACGCTCTATACAAGTATAGAGCCATGTGCAATGTGTAGCGGTGCTCTCTACTGGGCAAATGTCGGTAGGTTAGTCTATGGGCTTACAGAACATCGTCTCTTGGAGATGACTGCCGATAATCCTGAGAATCCGACTTTCAGTCTCCCTTGTAGAGAGGTACTGGAGCGAGGACAGAAAGACATCGTGGTAGTCGGCCCTGTAGAGGATGCCGAATTGGAAAAAAGGATCGTCGAAGACCACAAAGGATTTTGGGATTGATAATCCTTAGCTGATGACGGGGTATGGGCATGGATTTGGATGCGTATCTTCCTCCTCTCTTGAAAAAACGTACTATCGCAAAAATTGAGGGTAGGCAATTGCTTATTGGAGATCGGCGTTCCTATCCCTGGGAAATGCAATTCGTCCCGTGTGATTCGGTGGATGCAGTTTTCCAGGCAATCAAGGATATGGTTACCCAAGGAGGAGGGCCGCTTCAGGTAGGTCTTACCACCATGCGCTTTATCGCAAGGAAAATCCATGCAGGAGAGATGCCCGATCATGCGCGTACGTTTTTGGATGCAGCGCAGAAACTTTCTTCTGCTCGGCCGACCAATACCACGATGGCTCGTACGTTGCAGCACGTAGTCTCACACATAGCTCGTTGGTATGTCTGTTCTGGTGTTCAGGATGTACATGCGAACGATCTCGTCGGTTTCGTGGACTCCATTATTGATTCCCAGGAAGCAGCCTTTGATGCCGACTATGACATCATGGGTGATCTCGGTAGCCGGTGTATTTCAGATTCCGATGGAATCCTCACCACCTGCTTTGCAGAACATTCATTTTTGGTCAGTTTGGCAAAAGCGAAGGAACAGGGGAAATCTTTCACCGTATTCGTGCCCGAGACACGCCCGTATCTCCAAGGGGCAAGACTGACTGCGCCATCTCTTCATGAAATGGGAATTGATGCCTATGTGATTACCGATGGTATGGGAGCGCACTATATGCGCGATGGTGCAATCCAGCTCTATATGACAGCAGCCGATCTGGTGACGATGGATGGAACCGTAGTGAATAAAGTCGGTACGCTGGCCAATGCAATCTCAGCAAACCATTACGATATTCCCTATTATGCATTCGCCATGTCTCCCGATCCATCTAAGAAGAGTAGTAAAGACATCATCATGGAAGAGCGCGAAGGCAAGGAGATACTGGATATTAGGGGGGTGCCGACAACACTCGATAGCATGAAAGGTCGATATCCTGCCTTCGATATCATCGATCCACCCTTGGTCGATGGAATTATAACGCCAAAGGGATTACTAAAACCTCATGAAATCGCAAGGGAATTTGACTCATCCTATCGCAATCAAGGAGCAGAAAATTCATGAAATCGGCAATAATCGGAGGAACTGGTTGCCAAGCTATGGCAGGCAAGGACGCTCAGCGTTCAACAGTCGTTACACCGTATGGGGAAACTGTGGTATTTGAGAAACAACACGGTGATGATACCCTCTATTTCGCCCTGCGACATGGTGAAGGTCACCGCGTACCTCCTCATTTGGTCAATTATCGTGCGATTATTGCTGCTTTGAAACAGCTCGGAGTTTCTCAAGCAATCGGTATCTATGCTGTGGGTTCTATCACGAGTATGGTCTTGCCGGGAAACCTTGGCCTCATAGACCAATTCATCGACTTTACAGGAGGACAGCGCCAATCGACTTTCTTCACTGGTGGGGATGCCGGAGTACAACATATCCCTATGCTCACTCCCTATAGCAAACGCCTTCGCGCTGCCATAGCGAAAGAGGCAGCACGATTGGAAATTCCCATTTGCCTGAAAGGGACCTATATATGTACAAACGGACCGCGTTTGGAAACACCTGCCGAAATTGCCATGTTCAGGAGATGGGGTGGAGACTATGTGGGTATGACAGCGGCAACCGAGACAACACTTGCCAATGAAGCAGGCATCGACTTCGCTGGATTGGTCTACTCCATCAACTGGGCAGCAGGATTGGATGCAGAGGGTTTGAGTTTTATTGAGGACGAGATTATGCAAAGAATAGTCGACCGTATGACTCTTCTTGCATCGGGGGCTTTCTCCAGTCTGGATAGATAAGCGTTTAAAAAAAATAGGGGATTTCCGGATGGAATCCCCTTCGTAAAGACTTATATTCGTACAATCAGTCGAGGTATCGGATCTCCTGCCATAGTTGGTTGTATTTCTCAAGATCCGCTCCTACATCGTTTTTCAATTCATAGTTCGCAAGATCCTCACCTTGGTAGAAAGGCTCCACAGTCATGAGTTCTCCCGCTTTCGTGTGAACTGAAGCCGGGAAGTGGAATCTGTCGAGAAACTCTGCGTAGATTTCGGGACGATGGATGAAGTTGATGAATTCATGTGCTAAATCTATGTGTTTTGCACCTTTGGGAATAACCATGGAGTCGAGATACATCGGTCCGCCTTCGGGGGGAAGAAAGAAATCGACCTCACTCCAACGAGCTTCATCAAGTTCCTCGAATACCGCCTCCGCATAGCCATGTACCACCCAGAATTCGCTATTGGCAAAACTTTTAGCGAAGCCCTCGGCATCGAATTTGACCAGATTCGGCTTCCACTCCTCGTTAATTAATTTCTGAGCTGCTTCAAGTTCATTGTCATCGGTTGAGTTGACTGAATAGCCCAAGTGGGCCAACGCATCACCCATTACTTCACGCATATCATCGAGCATGCTCATCCTACCTGCCAGTCGCTCGTCAGCGAAAATACTCCAGTCTCGGGTATAGTCTGAGATTTTGGTTGTATTGACAGCTATTCCGGAAGCTCCCATGAAATAGGGTACTGACCACGACATGTCGGGATCATAGGTTGCTTTCTCCAAAACCAAGGGGCTGATATACTTGAGATTGGGAATTTTGTCCTTGTCTATCGGCAGCAGCATATCTTCATGCATCATGATGGATGTATAGTCTTGGGAGGGGAATACGATATCATATCCACTTCCACCGGCCTTGAGTTTGGCGAACATGTCTTCATTTGATGCAAAATAATCGAGCACTACCTTAACGTCGAATTCCTGTTCGAATTTCTCGATCACCGATTCCGGTGTGTAGTAGGTCCAGTTATACAGATAGAGCGTCTTATCGTCGGATCGAGCACTCTCAGATCCATTTTTTGAACAGCCCGTCAAAACCAGGATGATCAAAGCGAACAGTAAGGCACTGGATACGAGTCTCCATGCCACCATTTTTTTTCTTCTATTGAACATGATTTCCTCCTCCTTGGAGAAAATTATTACGCCCAGGCCAACCATACTGGCCATCCCCCGGGTCGTTTTCTGTGTACCGATATCCTTCAACTCGATGCCGCTATCGTCTTGAGGAAACGCCGGAAGCCCAATGCTAACAACATGATGCCAAGAATCAGAACCAAGGAGAGCGCATTGATCACCGGAGAAACCCCATAGCGGATCATCGAGTAGACATAGAGAGGGAGCGTGGTAGAACCCGGTCCTGATACGAAGAATGTAATGACGAAATCTTCAAGACTCATGGTTATAGCCATAAGCATGCCGGACATGATTCCTGGCATGATTGAAGGTATGATTACCTTCAGAAGGGTTTGTCGCTCGGTAGCTCCAAGATCCCGAGCAGCCTCAATGACAGAGAAATCGAATTCATCCAATCGGGCCGATACCAACAGGAACACGAAGGGGAGGTTGAAGGTTGTATGGGCTACGAAAATTGAGAACATACCCAGAGGAATCTTCACTGCAGTAAAGAATATGAGCATGGAGACACCAATTATGACTTCAGGTAAGACCATGGGGAGAAAACTCAGTATCTGTACATAGGTGCGTGATTTGAATTTGTACCATTTGACCCCGATTGCAGCCAATGATCCAAGCAGCGTAGCGACCAGTGAGCTTGTAATGGCGATGATGAAACTGTTTCCGAAAGCTCGCCACAGCTCATCCGAACTGAACAGCAATTGTCCATACCATTGCAATGAAAATCCTGTCCACCGCATACCTCGCGTGCTATTAAACGAGTATAGAACCACCACGAAAAGGGGCAGAAAGAGGAAAACGATCACCAACACGAGCATGATATTTGAGAAACCCAACCCCTTATGGTCTCTGAATACATGATGCTTTGGTGGTTTATAAGGCCCTAGAGCGACATTGGGCGGGCTAACGAGAGGGGATGGTTCGAGTTCCCTTTTGTTGGTTCTCATGCGAGACCTCCACGGGTATCGACTACTTTTCTTGTCGATGTATTGCTCGATCGTTCCTTTGCCGAAGATACCAGCATCCAGATCACACCAACAGTACTCACCAGTGTGATGATTAGGCTAAATGCAGAGGCCAATGGCCAGTTGCGCGTTTTAGTTACCTGATCAACAATGATATTGCCTATCATGTAAGAATCTTTTCCTCCAACTAATAGAGGTACCGTATAAGCTCCGAATATCGGAATGAAGGTGAATATCACAGCGGTGATCACTCCACTACGGATATTAGGGATAAGTACTTTGAAAATGGATTCTGGCTTGGATGCCCCAAGATCTCGTGCTGCCTCCAATAATTGGAAATCGAATTTATCTATTGTGGTGAACAATGGAAGGATAGCAAAGGGAATATACATATAGATGAGAACGGTGATTACCGCTCCTTGATTGTAGATCAGTGGCAAACTTTCTTGGATGAATCCCAGCGCCCGCAAGGCCTCATTGATGAATCCTTCACTCGAGAGTATAGCGATCCATGCGTAGATACGGATAAGTGAATTGGTCCAGAATGGTATAATTACCAAACCCAACCACAATACCTGATGGCGACTCCGAGCCATGGCATAACCACAGGGGAGGGCAAGAATAATGGTGATGAGTGTCGATAAAGATGCAACCCATAAGGTCCGCAAGAAAACTCTGAGGAAATTGGGATTGAACATCTGGCGATATGCTGACAGGGTGAACTCCCACTCTACACCTCCATAGAGGCCTTTCTTAAGGAAACTAAAGAGGATGATGATCGCAAGGGGTACTAGGAAGAAGAGGGTCAACCACAATCCCATGGGAGCCGAATAGGTGATACCGGACCGGCGGCTTCTTTTTTCCTGGGAATGGATGTTCATGAGTCCACCACCTCTACAATATAGCCGTCCTCTGCACTCCAAGAGACATGGACCTGGTCTTTCCAGGATATGGAAGGACCTTCATCCATGTAATTGGCGTGCTGCTGTATGACTTTTACTACCGTTCCGTTATCCAACCGTACATAGTACTTGGATTGGAATCCGCTATAGACTGGTTCTTCCACAATGCCTCTGAAACGATTGATATCCTTTCCGAGTCGCTGAGGAGCATCTCCAGTTATCTTGATCTTCTCAGGACGTACGGTGAAGGAGACTCGTTGACCGACCGGTAGATTGTCATAGTCGGTTACTTTGATCTCGGTATCCAGAGCAGGTATTTCCAATGTGGTCATGAAGTAGTCATCGTAGGGGGTGCAAGCCTTAACCGTAGCGGGGAAAAGATTGGTCTCTCCGATAAAGCGGGCAACGAAATCGGTTGCCGGACTCTCATAAATTTCATATGGAGATCCTATCTGTAGTACTTTCCCCTGATTCATGACTGCAATCCTGTCACTCACCGATAGGGCTTCACTCTGGTCATGGGTAACATAAATGAAGGTTATGCCGATCTGGTCATGCAGATGGTCCAACTCAACCAGAAGATTCTGGCGAAGCTTGGCATCCAATGCGGAAAGTGGCTCATCGAGAAGCAGAACACTAGGTTCGTTAATTAAAGCCCTTGCAATGGCTACGCGTTGCTTTTGGCCTCCACTGAGCATATTAGGCTTTTTATCCCTATGTCCATCCAATTGCACGAGGTGTAGGTATTCGCGTACTTTAGCATCGAGTTTCGATTCTTCAACCTTTTTAAGGCGAAGGGGAAATGCAACATTCTCATAGACAGAGAGATGGGGAAAAAGAGCATAGCTTTGGAAGACTGTATTCACCTGTCGTTTTTCTGGAGGCAATGGAAGGATGTCCTTTCCATCGAGGAGGACAGTGCCTACATCTGGTGAGTCGAATCCGGCGATAATGCGAAGAAGGGTGGTTTTTCCGCATCCGGAAGGTCCGAGAAGGGAGAAGAATTCTCCTTTCTTGATATCGATACTTACGTTGTCGAGGGCTTTGAAGTCGCCATATGCCCTAGAAACGTCCCTAACCGTGACGTCAAAACCTTTCAATCTGTTTCCCTTTCCTCCTTGTAGCCGTGTTGCCCGTACTCGTATTTGAGCCGGGGGACTACTGCAATCACGCGATACTTGTAGGGTTTTTCCACCCCCTTGTCAATATGATGGGGCAAGGTTTTTTTAATCTTTTGTAAATACATGTAATATAAAAAGATAATTACAGACTTGCGAGGTGGTGAAAATACGTTTGGAAGCACATAGAAAGGGAGGCCGGAGCCTCCCTTTCATACCATTGTGTTGTAGTCGAAATCTTTACCGGATCATACCTGATAGGTGGAGGATGAGACATTTCCACCGGTCCCAGTCCAATTGGTGTGGTAGAATTCGCCTTCACTCTTGTCTACACGCTCGTAGGTGTGAGCTCCGAAGTAATCGCGTTGGGCTTGCAAGAGATTCGCAGGTAGGCGCTCACTTCTGTAACTGTCGAAGAATGAGATGGCACTAGTCATGGCAGGCATAGGAATACCGGCAGTGACAGCTTTGGCAATCGTTCTTCTCCAAGCATCCTGGCAATCTTCCATAACCTTGACGAAATAGGGGTCGATCAATAAGTTTTCCAGCTGCGGGTTGTTGTCAAAGGCTTCCTTGATCTTACCGAGAAACACACTTCTGATGATGCATCCACCGCGCCACATGAGGGCGATTCCACCATAGTTCAAGTCCCAACCGTTCTCCTTCGCTGCTTCCCTCATGAGCATATAGCCCTGGGCATAGCTGACGATCTTGGAAGCGAGCAGGGCTTTGCGGATATCCTCAACGATTGCTTTCTTTTCTCCATCGATCTTCTTATCGGGACCGCCGATGATTTTTGAAGCCTTTACCCGTTCGCTCTTCAATGCAGAGACACATCGAGCATATACAGCTTCGACGATCAGCGTTACAGGAACACCAAGTTCGAGTGAGCTGATACCTGTCCATTTGCCGGTTCCCTTCTGGCCAGCCTTGTCAAGGATCTTGGTAACCAAAGGCTGTCCGTCTTCATCCTTGGTTTTCATGATATCGCGGGTAATCTCGATAAGATAACTGTCCAATTCACCTTCATTCCACTCTGCGAAGATATCGTGTAATTCGTCGTGGGAAAGACCGAGACCTTGGTGCATAAGATCGTAGGCTTCACAGATCATCTGCATATCACCATATTCGATACCATTGTGCACCATCTTCACATAGTGGCCTGCACCATCTTCGCCGACCCAGTCACAGCAAGGACTGCCATCTTCCACTTTTGCCGAAATATCCTGAAGAATATTCTTTACCAGAGGCCATGCATCCTTATTTCCCCCTGGCATGACCGATGGACCGCGCCTTGCGCCTTCTTCACCACCACTGACTCCGGTACCGATATAAAGAATACCTTTCTCCTTGAGCTCTCGGGTCCTGCGATTCGTATCGGGGAAGTGGGAGTTTCCACCATCGATGATGACATCTCCCTTATCCAAGAGGGGTACAAGCTGATCAATGAAGGCATCGACTACAGCTCCCGCCTTGACCATCAGCATTACTTTGCGTGGTTTTGCAAGGCTCTCAACCAGTTCCTCCATGCTGCGGGTCCCAATAATCGTATCACGGCCTTTGGCAGCGTCTGCGAGGAATTCGTCCACCTTCGATACCGTTCGATTGAATACCGCTACTGTATATCCGTGGTCGTTCATGTTGAGAACCAGATTCTGGCCCATTACCGCCAGTCCGATCAGTCCGATGTCAGCTTGCTTTCCCATGTGTAGGTCTCCTTATGGTTTCCTGTTGTATAGAATGAGTATGTATTCCTACGAATTGAATCGATCGGCATGAGCCCACAATCCAACCGCAGGGTTCGAGACAAAATAGTATTCCTCTCCGTCTTCTGTCGTATTCCAGCCATCTTTTATACCTTCAGCCATATACCGTTCTTGCATATGCTGTAAGTCTCCAAAGAGGTATCCGACCGATTCAACTTCATCTTGGGAGAGATCTTTCGTGCAGTAGCGAATACTGAAACGTCCATCTGAGGAACCATGAATCAGGTGGGCTGCAGCACTGAGATTTTCTTTTAAGTCGTCATTATGGGCTACCGCATTGAGGACCATGTCTGTACCCCGATAGCCATACTTTCTGATAAGTCGGTCGATCTCTTTATCTTCACCGAAGGTATGCACACCTGGTGCAAGAACAATAAGTTCACCACCATCGGCAATAGCCATCCGGGTACGATAGACGCTCTTGTTGCCCAACCAGGTGGACCGATATTCACCAGGATCCAAATAGACAACCACCTTCTTCATGGTGTGGTCTACCATCGTGAAATTTGCCTTCAAGGAGAGCTCACAGGCTTGGTCGAAACACGCTCGGTCATCTCCCATGAACAATCCCTTGGGTGTCATGTTACCTTTGTCATCTCGACCTACAACAGTGAGTGCGAATACGATGGGCAAATCTTGAGCAAATTGGGTATGGGCATAGTCAAGAACAGCCCTAACCGGGCTATCGGCCCTTCCCATGATACGTTCCATGCCATAGACTGCACCGAGATAGTGGCTCTTATTAATGCCTTCCACCCCTCCGGTACCGACATAGATATTCTTGGTGTGGTTTGCCATTCCGATCACTTCATGGGGAACGACCTGGCCAAGCGATAGGATAAGATCGAATCCTCCCGAGACCAGAAGTTTATTCACTTGTGCTTTCCAGGAGTATGAGAGGCGGCCTTCGGAAACCTCTTCTATGAATGAAGCAGGCACGGTTCCTAAGGTAACAATATCATTCCTCCAATCATGAGCTACGAAGAGTTCGTGGTCTACACCTGGATACATAATATCCATCTCTTCTTCGGTCATCGGTACGTGGGTCCCTACCGCAGGAAGAATCGCTTTTACCGCATCGCTAAAGTATTCAACAGCCCAAACTGCCAATGTTCCACCCATGCCATGTAAACGGGTGATATCGGGTGGTAAGAGCAAGACCCGATTCCGTTTTCCCAATGATTTCAAGCCTTTGAAAAATTGCTTCTTCATGGTCTCGTGGTCCAATCCGTTCAAATCCTGCAGCTTTGTGTATACCATCGGATCCTCCTGTTTGTTCGAAGAACAGCGCTATAGTAGCACAAAGACCCCTCAAAAGTAAGGTGTCGACGAAAATAATAGACTTCTCATCTCCTTGTAACACTTTTCTCACATTTTCCCACTAGATTCAGGTCAAAACCACTCCATAGGAGGAGAAGATGAGAAAGATCATCGTTTTATTGTTGACAATCATGGTACTCAGTCCCTTGGCTGCAGGGGGAAAGCAGGAGTCTGCTCCCGCACAAACAAGTGAGGGTGCAATCGCATGGATAGAGGGTCCTTCAGTGAAGGGGCTGCCCGGAGTTAATCCGCTGAAAGTTACAGGCAATATCATAACCGCCGGAAGTTCGACGGTATTCCCCTTGAGCGAGAGGATGGCAGAGAGATTTAAGGAAGAGGGATATAGTGGAACTATAACGATCGACAGTATCGGAAGTGGAGCCGGATTCGAACGATTCACTGTTGCTGGTGAAACAGATATCGCCAACGCCAGTCGGGGTATTAAGGCAGCGGAGATCGAGAATGCCCGCGAGATCGGAAGGGAACCTATCGAATTTCGTGTGGGAACCGATGCCTTGGCTGTTACCGTAAGCAAGGAGAATACCTTCCTCAAGAATGTAACCATGGATGAATTGGCACGAATCTTCAGTAGTGCTGAGCTCTGGTCCGATGTAAATCCCTCTTGGCCAAACCAACCAATATTGAGATTCATCCCAGGAACCGATAGCGGAACATTCGACTACTTCTCTGAAGAGGTCTTTGACAAACAGGTCGAACCTTTGTTGAATGCATCGAATCTCCAGCTCAGCGAGGACGACAATATTCTCGTGCAGGGAATCAAGGGTAGCCCGTATGCAATTGGATTCTTCGGTTACGCATACTATGCGGAGAATGAAGATGCTCTGAATATCGTCGATATCGAAGGTGTCCAGGCCAGTGCGGAGAATGTGGACAATGGAACCTATCCTTTGGCAAGACCGCTGTTTATCTACTCTGATGCGACTATAATGCGGGAAAAACCACAAGTCGCGGCATTCATAGACTTCTACCTCAGTTATGTGGATGAAGAGGTGATTGGTGTAGGATACTTCCCCGCCAATGAAGCCGCCTTGGAAAAAGGACGTGCAGCTTGGCTAGAGGCTATGGATCTTTAGATCCAAATACCATTGGATTGCGAACCGACGGGTGGGGGATAAAGCCTCACCTGTCAACGATTATGTAGGTAACGATAAAGATTATGGCAAAGATTTCAAGAAAACCGACAATCACATCCATGATACCCCAAACAGTACTTTTCCTGTTTGCTTTGGTGTCGATAGTGATTACTCTGGGAATAGCAATTATTCTCATTAGGGAATCCTATCTATTCTTCAGTGATCCGGAAGTAGACCTGTGGGGATTCCTCACTGGTAAGAAGTGGCAACCCATGATTGGGTATTTCGGCTTCCTTCCTCTGCTCAATGCTACCCTTACTACCAGTATCATAGCCATGTCTGTAGGTATTCCGATCGGACTCAGTGTAGCGATCTATCTGAGTGAATATGCCAGTGACAGGGTGCGGGCAACTCTCAAACCGGTACTCGAAGTTTTGGCAGGTATACCCACGATCGTCTACGGCTATTTTGCTCTCACTTTCATGACACCATTACTCCGTTCGATATTCGGAGACGATGTGGTTGAAATCTACAATACTGCAAGCGCTGGCTTAGTAATTGGGATTCTCGTGCTACCGATGATCGCCACGATGGCTGAAGATGCCATTGGTGCAGTACCAAAAGAGCTTCGTCTGGCTGCTCACGCACTTGGTGGTACGAAGTTGGAAACCACCATAAAGGTTGTCCTTCCAGCAGCCCTCAGCGGTCTTTCCGCTACATTCCTACTCGCATTGTCGAGAGCTATCGGAGAGACAATGGTCGTAGCCCTTGCTGCAGGAGCAGGACCCAAACTCACGGCAAATCCTTTCGAAGCTGCTGAAACGATAACCGGTTACATTGTCCGTATAAGCGGAGGAGATGTGAGTTACAACTCAGTGGACTATAACAGCATATTTGCTCTTGGTCTGGTGTTGTTCATTATCACCTTCACACTCAATCTCATATCACGCAAGATTTCCAACAAATTTCATCAGGAGTATGAATAATATGAAAAACTTCTCTGCATTCGGAGAGCCCGATCAAGTGAAATCCTTCATGGCTTCAAGAAAAAGAAGGGGCACGACCTGGCAGGCAGTCTTCATCTTCGCCACGGTGTTGGCGGTTCTGTTTCTCGTACTTCTTCTCTCATCAATTATCGATTCGGTATTCGGTTATACGGTAATCCGAAATGAAGTGGAGCCCTCGACGCTGGTTGAAACAAAAAACCAAGTGGCCGATTTCAGTAGGGAAGAGCTAATCCAAGTTGCCCAGACACATCTCTCAAGCGGCATTTTACGTAGGGTAGTCTATGAGAAACCTCTCGAAGAGCGCTCAGATAGGGATTTGGTCGGATTGATAGAGCAATATATTCTCAAGCCAAAAGTCCTTAGGACTTGGGGAATGTGGGAATCATTGACACAACAGAAGGAGATAGAGGCATTCGCCGCAGCGAATGAGAATTCACAGATCATCTTCCGCAATTGGCTCACCCCTGCATTTCTAGTGGCCGACCAATCGGCCGATCCCCTACAGGCTGGGATCCGCACAGCACTTCTAGGCTCCCTTTGGATTATTTTTATAACTCTGCTCTTCTCTTTTCCAATTGGGGTCGGAGCGGCGATCTATCTTCAGGAGTATGCTAAGGACAATAGGCTGAATAGAATATTGCAATTGAATATTTTCAATCTGTCGGCGGTTCCTTCGATCATCTACGGATTGCTCGGTTTAGCTGTCTTTGTGAGGGCAATGGAACCGCTTACCAGTGGTTCGCTTTTCACTACGATTGTGGACAATACTGCCAATGGAAGAACCATCCTCAGTGGCGGTCTCACATTAGGACTCCTTGTCCTGCCGATCATCATCATAAATACCCAGGAGGCACTCAAGGCGGTCCCCGATTCACTTCGGATGAGTGCCTATGGGGTAGGTGCCACCAAATGGCAGACCATCTGGTACCAGGTACTGCCGGTGAGTATCGATAGGATTCTTACCGGAACGATCCTTGCCCTTTCCAGGGCACTCGGAGAAACGGCACCACTAGTGGTCATAGGTGCCTCTACATTCATCAGTGTAGATCCTAGTGGTATATTCAGCAAATTTACCACACTACCTATCCAGATATACCAATGGTCAGCCCGACCACAAGGGGCATATCGAAATATCGCTGCTGCAGCTATTGTTGCCTTGCTCATCCTTCTGTTGATCATGAATAGTGCAGCGATTTGGACTCGCGATAAAATAGCAAAGAAAAAGAGGTTGGAAGCATGAAAGCATCAACACTAGCGACAATCGACCCTATGACGGCAGAGAAAAATTCAGCCCAACCCAAGAAGATAGTCTTGGAACTGTCGGACGTGAATATCCATTATGGAGATTTCCATGCCGTTAAGGATGCTTCTCTTGAAATATATGAAAAGCATGTAACCGCATTCATTGGGCCCTCGGGGTGTGGCAAGAGTACCGTTCTGAGGAGCATAAACAGGATGAATGATATGATTCCTGGAGCACGTATAGAGGGCTCAATCATGTTCGATGGAGAGGATCTTTATGGAGACCAGGTGGATCCTGTACTGGTGAGAAGACAAATTGGTATGGTTTTCCAGAAGCCGAATCCATTTCCCAAAAGTATCTATGAGAATATTGCATGGGGAGCCAGGATAAACGGGTATCGGGGGAACTACGACCAGTTGGTAGAACAGAGTCTCAGACAGGCTGCTTTGTGGGATGAGGTGAAGGATAAGCTAAAGCAAAATGCACTTCGTCTGAGTGGTGGGCAGCAACAACGACTTTGTATTGCCAGAGCTTTAGCGGTCTCTCCCGAGGTTATTTTGATGGATGAACCGGCATCGGCACTTGACCCGATCGCCACCGGAAGGATTGAGGAGCTTATCTTAGAACTGAAAGAGCATTACTCGATCGTAATCGTAACGCATAATATGGGACAAGCTTCACGTGTATCGGACTATACAGCTTTTTTCATGGTCGATGGGCAGAGGACCGGATATCTGCAAGAGTATGCAGAGACCGAACAGTTGTTCCTCAACCCGCGCCATAGGAAGACAGAAGAGTATATCTCCGGAAAATTCGGTTGATGGTACTGTAACACCCATACCGTATGGAATATGGAGAAGGAGAGAGATATGGAAATGAAACAAGCGCATACATTGGATGACAAGATGCGTTTTTACCAAGAGATGTTGATCCAGATGGTCAATCGTGTTGAAGAGGCTATCTATCAAGCTCAGTATGCCTTCCAGAACCATGATGTGGAATTGGCGAGGAAAGTCGTCGCAAATGATTGGTTTATTGACCAGTTGCAGGAGATGGTAGAGAACGATGGAGTGAGGATGCTTATTTCCGAGGCTCCTTACGGCCATTACATGCGACATATCATTGCAGGAATGAAGATCGTCTCCAGTTTGGAGAGAATGGGTGATCATGCCGCTCACCTTGCCAAGATGGCTACAGCGAAGGAATATGATACCTGTACTCCTTTTGTCGAAAGGATAAGCGAGATGGCATTGCTTGGAGCTACCATGACGCGTCGTGCGGTTGAGGCGTTTTTAGATGTCAAGGCAGAGATGGCAATAGAAGTGGCTGCTATGGATGATCGTATGGATGCCATGCGTGATTCGATCAATGCAGATCTGTTTTCGACACAACCAGCATCCAAAGGAGAAATGGAACGGTTATTGAACTTATTCTATCTCACCAAGGAAATGGAACGGCTTGGTGATCATGTCACCACGATCTGCCGATGGATTGTCTATATGGATAAAGGTGAAAGACCCAAGCTCAATGGACCTAAAGATACAGAAGGGTCTCCGATGGGACCTAAGAAACAAGCTTAAGCTATGTTAGCGAGTCTATGGAGTGTCGCGCTGGTAGAGGGCATCGCTACGCGACTGTAGCATCTCCAGTTCGACAGAACTGCGCGGTAGGCTGATGGTGAAGGTACTCCCTTTTCCGAGTTCGCTATCAACGGCGACAGTTCCTCCATGGACTCCCACGATATGTTTTACGATGGATAGCCCTAGTCCGGTGCCTCCCTGGCTCCTGCTTCGGGCGGCATCGACACGGTAAAAACGTTCGAAGATCCTTTGTTGTGACTCTTTAGGAATTCCTACCCCGGAATCTGTTACCCGTATGGTAACTGCCTGGTCTTGGACTTCCATATTGAGGCGAACGGTACTTCCATCATTGCTATAGGTGATCGCATTCATCACTAAGTTTGCTAGGGCTTGTACGATCAACATGCCATTTGCCCATATCTCTAAGTTCTTTGGATTCTCGATTTGGGTAACGATTTCTGTCCTTTTCTGTTCAGCTTTATAACGACAGGTCTCCACAGTCTCGGTCATTATTTGCTCTGCGGTTGTCCATGTACACGTTGGTTTCGCATTCTGTTGCTCTAGTGACGAGAGAAGGAGCAGGTCCTCAACTATCCGTTGCATATTCAAGGCTTGTCTATTGATGATTTGGATGAAGTGAGCGTGTTCATCTTCATCATTTTGGATCCCATCGAGCAAGAGGTTGGAGAAGCCTGCGATGGCGGTTATGGGAGTTTTCAGTTCATGCGATACATTGGCGACGAAATCTTTCCTGACTTGTTCAAGATGGTGTAATTCAGTCATATCGTTAATAGTCATGACCACTGCACCGATAGTCTTTTCTTGGTAGACCGGCACGAGTGAGATCTTGAGCGTTTTTGTCGCACTGCGACCTGCCAGTCGGGCGGTCTCTCCAAATAGGTGCCCATAGTGGGCAATGGTGATATCACGTTGTTCGCCATTTTGTAGAACTTGCGAAATGGCTTCCACAATCTCGGTCGATCTGATTGTATGATTCAGAACCACCCCTTCGATCGCTTTTTCGGTATTGAACAACAACGCTCTTGCAGCGGTATTCGCTATCCGGATTACCATATTCCTATCGATAAGTAAGATACCTTCAGTCATACTCTCGAGGAGTGTCTCCAGTTGGGATCTTCCTTCGTGTACTTCGGTGAGGGTCTGTTTCAGTTGGATTGCCATGGTGCGCATGGTTTTTGCTAGGTCTGCCAATTCCTTTGGACTTTCTATCAACATGGTAGCATCAAGATCCCCTTTTGCATAACTTAGTGCTGTATTCTTGATGGTATGTAGGGGGCGGGTGATCATGGCAATGCTGATCGCGGTGATTGAACCTACCAATAATACGAGTACGGCCAGACCACTGTAGAACAGGTTCAGGTAGGTCTGTTGGTAACCAAGTAGTTGATTCAAGGTAGTGGAGACTCGTAGGATCGCTACTTCTGGTACTTCATCTATACGTACGGCATGGTAGAGAACCGGTAACCCCTGGGTATCGCTTCGACGCTCACTGATACCCATGCCATCCGTAAGGGCCTTTTGGACCTCCTGGCGCCAAAGGTGGTTGTCCAGTGTTTCCAAAGGGTAATCGGAATCATAGATTACCAGACCAGTCGGTCCTATGAGTGTGACCCGGTACTCCGTATTCTTCGAAAAGGTATCTAAGGGCGACTTCAATTGATTGACCACGCCGGTCTGCTGTCGTTCGCCGATAATGGTATCTTGCCCAAGGAGTATGGTCTTCAGATAATCGGCATTATCAGAAAGCTGTGCATACGTGTTTTCACGCAGGGTGGTGTTGAAGGCTCCCAAGGCAATCATAAGGCTACCTAGGAGCGCCAGAACGAGAACTGTGAGGGTCAGTACGATAAGACGTTGGCGTATGGTTTTTCCAATCATGGTTGTTCCTGGAAGGAGTACCCGATACCCCAGACGGTTTTTATTGAAGTACTACCGGATTCCATTTTTCTTCTCAGGCTGGCTACCTGGACATCGATGGAGCGTTCTGTAACAGGGTAGTCGGATCCCCGCATATGGGTGATAATCTGATTGCGGGTATAGACTCTCCCGGGAGAGGTGGCCAAGAGCTGAAGCAGGCTGAATTCACTCGCTGTGAGGTTCAGGATTTTTCCTGCCCAAGTCGCTTCATGCCGGTCGATATCCATGGTCAGTTCGCCAACTGTTAAAATTTTTGCAGCAGTAGCCGGTTCTTCGGATGGTTGTTTCGCAGCACGACGGAGCAATGCCTTTACGTTCGCGACCAGTACCTTTGGACTGAATGGTTTGGGTAGGTAGTTGTCTGCTCCCAATTCCAAGCCTGTAATGATGTCCACCTCATCGGTCCTTGCCGAGACGATGATAACCGGTAGTTCGCCCATGGACCATGAATAACGAATGGTCTTCAGAACCTCGATCCCACTCAAACCGGGAAGCATCAGATCGAGGAGGACCAGAGCTGGCATATGCTTTTCTATCGCATGCAGTGCCTCGGTTCCGCTATTTGCCTTTATTGTGGCATAGCCCTCTTTTTCAAGATGGTAGCAGATGAGCTCTTGGATATCGCCTTCATCCTCCACCACAAGAATCGCTTGCTCGTCTTTCATGCCAATAGTGTATCCAATAATGGGATGTTTTTCCTAGATGGTCGGTCTGGAGAGAATGAAGAAAAAAAAGATTGACAACTGTGTTAAGGTCTCTTAACATAAACGTGGAAATGTTAAGAAAAATTTACATTAATGTTTACCAACCATTGCGGTGCCTTAATCTGCCGCATGGAAAAATCATTCAAAGGGGTATTTCATGAAAAAGAGATTGTCGATCGTTGCTCTCATGATTGTCGTCCTGGTTCTCGGCTCCTCGGTATTCGCCGGTGGGCAGCAGGAAGCATCTGCACCGCAATTACCAGAAACACCAAAGACGCACGAAGAGTTGGTTGCTGCGGCCAAAGAAGAGGGAAAGGTAGTTGTCTATTCGATCACGAGTCGAATCGCTAATGCCGCGGAAGGATTTTCAGAAAAGTACGGTATTGAGGTCGAGGCTACCAACCTCAAAGACTTCGAACTTATCGAAAAAGTTTCCAAAGAGGGAAGCACCGGTGCTGCTGGAGCAGACTTTGTCATTGCCCAGGATGGTGGTCGTGTCATGGGTGAACTTATTAACCTCAACTACCTCTATAACTATGTTCCCGAATCCATGAAGGATGTCATTCCTTCCGAATTCCAGAATCCCTTGGTTATGTCATTTATCAATAAGTTGTTCATTTTCAACAATGAGTTGTCTACCGAAGAACCCTTCACCAATGTATGGGCACTTACCACTGACGAATGGGCGGGGAACTTCCAGTTCAAGAACCCGTTCCAAGAGAGTGTGAATGCCAACTTCATGACTATGGTTACCCATCCTGATATTGCAAATCAGTTGGCAAAGGCCTATAAGGACTATTTTGGTAAGGAAATAGAATTGACCACACCCAATGCTGGCTATGAATGGATCAAGGCTATCTTAGAGAATGATTTGATTCTTACTACTTCCGATACGAAAACTGCCGAGAGCATCGGCATCAAAGGACAGGATAAGACCCACAATGCAGGATTGTTCGTTTTCTCCAAGCTTCGCTATGTAGAAACCAAGAATCTTGCCCTCCAGCCCATGCTCGATGTTGAGCCTTTCGCCGGATTCTACTATCCCATTTATATGTTGGTGAGCTCAAATGCCCGACATCCCAATGCCGCGAAACTGTTTATCGAGTATCTGCTAACTGAAGAAGGGTTCAAGCCTTGGAGTTCTGATATGGGAACTTATTCTTCCAATCCCAATATCGCCATTAACGAAGGCGACTATCCCATGACTACCTGGGTAGACATCCTGGTTGAGGAAGATCCTGCCTACTGTTTTGAGAATAGGGCGGAAGTAGAAGAGTTCCTCAACGAATATATCTATTGATCGGACTTTGTAGACAAAAGAAGACATCCACAGGAAGGGTTCTCCCTATCCTGTGGATGCTTAATCACCAACTGAAGGATCAACGTTGTGAATTACAAGAACAGGTTCAAATCATTCATCAAGAAACCGCATAACATCATCCTCGTATCACTAGCCTTCATCCTCATCTATCTGACGGTCATACCGATGATAACCATCATCTTGGATACTTTTACGGTCCACCAGTCGGAATTGATGCGGGTGAAAGGGGCACAAGTCGGAGATTTTACCCTCTATCATTGGACTAAGGTGCTCTTTTCATCCACGAGCAAAAAGATATTCTACGAGCCGTTCCTCAATACGCTTTACGTCGCTTTCGGAACGTGTTTCATAGCGATATTGCTCGGTGGCATGGTTGCTTGGTTGGTTACCCGGACAAATATGCGGTATAAGGGCATAATCTCCACACTTTTCATTTTTCCCTACATTATGCCCTCTTGGACATTGGCCATGGCATGGCTCAATTTCTTCAAAAACTCGCTCGTCGGTGGGGCTCCAGGAATATTCACGGCTCTGACAGGAATCGAGATCCCAAACTGGTTCGCATACGGGCCGTTTCCTATTATTGTCGTACTTGGACTCCACTATGCTCCATTTGCCTATATCCTGATCGGGGGTATTCTGCGGAATATGGATGCGAATCTTGAAGAGGCTGCTCTCATCCTTAAGGCAAGCCGGGCAAAGATCATGTGGAAAATCACCATACCTATAGTCCTGCCTGCGATGCTTTCCACCTTCCTTCTGGTCTTTTCCAGTGCCATGAGTGCTTTCGCTGTGCCGGCATTTCTTGGAACTTCGGTCCGCTATCAGGTCCTTACTACACAGATGTACCGTACGCTCAATGGTCTCAATCCAGGTTACGGATACATCATGGCTTTGATCATGATAGGAATCGGTGTGCTGATTTTAGGAGTTAACCAAAGAATCATCGGTAAACGAAAATCTTTCACCACTATTACAGGCAAAAGTTCGAATATCGCACTCATCAATCTTCGCGCATTCAGGACTCCAATTTCAGTAATCCTCCTTTCCATGATAATCATTGTCTGTATCGTACCTCTGCTCTCGTTTGCCCTAGAATCTTTCATCATGGAACCGGGCAACTATTCATTTGACAATTTCACCACGATATTCTGGGTTGGAGAGGGAAGCCCCGAACTGGCTAACGGTGAACCGGGTATCCTACGCAACAGTTCAATATTCCAAGGACTGTGGAACAGTGTCAAACTCTCCGTTCTTGTCGCATTTATCGCTGGATCAGTAGGTATTTTGGCTGGGTACGCTATCGTGAAAAAGAAGAATACCAGACTCTCTTCATTGGTCAATAATCTGGCGTTCTTTCCCTACCTGATGCCGTCGATGGCCTTCGGTGCCATTTATCTTTCGATGTTTGCCGTAAGACGTGGATTTATTCCACCACTTTATGGAACATTTGCCCTATTGGTTCTGGTAGGTTCGGTGAAATACTTGCCATTCGCCTCAAGAGCGAGCGTTGGAGCTATGCACCAGCTTAGCAATGAGATAGAAGAGGCTGGTACGATCCAAGGGATTGGCTGGGGTAAACGTATGCTGAAGATCATCATCCCTATCCAGAAGTCGAGTTTCCTCTCCGGATACCTACTTCCTTTCATTTCCAGTATGCGGGAATTGTCCCTGTATATCCTTCTGGTGACCCCATCAGCTAGGATCCTTACCACCATGCTCTTCCAATACAATGAGAAGGGGTGGAACCAATACGCAAATGCCATCAATCTGCTCATTGTGCTTTTCGTTGTGATCAGTAATCTGATCGTCAACAAGGTCACAGGAGCATCAATCGACAAAGGAATAGGAGGGCAATAAGCATGCCGCATATCAGACTGGAACATATTACAAAGCGGTTTGGAAAAGCCGTCGCCGTAGATGATTTGAACATAGAGATCAAGGATGGAGAATTCGTCACTCTTTTGGGACCCTCTGGTTGTGGAAAAACAACCACCTTGAGGATGATAGCAGGATTGGAGACCCCTACAGAGGGGGAAATATATATCGATGACAGATGTGTCTTCTCATCGAAGACAGGTGTGGATATTTCTCCAGATAAGCGCAATGTTGGATTTCTTTTCCAGAACTATGCATTGTGGCCACATATGACGGTATACAAGAATATCGCATTCGGTTTAGAAAACCTCAAATGGGACCGTAAAACCATTGACGCACGGGTGAATGAACTGCTCGAAATGCTCAGGATATCGGAATATCATGGAAGATATCCTGCAGAGCTATCGGGAGGGCAACAACAGCGTGTGGCTATAGCACGAACACTTGCTACAGGGCCAAAAATCCTCTTCATGGATGAACCATTGTCCAACTTAGACGCAAAACTCCGCATGGAGATGCGGACGGAACTTAAAAGACTACATGTGGAGACAGGATCCACTTTCGTGTATGTAACCCATGACCAACTCGAGGCAATGACCCTCTCATCAAAGATCTGTCTTCTGAAAGAGGGGTTGCTGCAACAATATGAACCTCCTTTGGATGTTTATCATAATCCCGCAAACCACTTTGTCGCAGATTTCGTCGGAAGTCCGAATATCAATATCCTGGAAATGGAAGGCGAGCAAGTCAATCTTGATGAAGTGAAACTCACCAATAAGCATCTAAAACTGCTCTATACGCCCACTACATCGAGTATCACTGTCCCTAAAGGCAAGAAGTTGCTCCTTGGAATACGTCCCGAGGATATCGCCATTACCGATGAAGGAAGCATCGAGGCAAAGATCTATTCCACCTTGCCCTCCGGTATGGAGACCATAGTGAAGCTAGATGTTGATGGATTGCTACTCACCTGTGTTGTCTTCGGCGGTGTTGATTTTGAGATCGGGCATCTGGTGAAGATTGGCTTCAATGCAAAGAACTATGTGCTGTTCGATGCTGACAGTGAATTGAATATAGCATCGGGAACACTCAGCTGATATGATGATAACGATCGTCCCTCTAGGGGGCGGTCGTATGAATTATCGGGAGTGTAGAGAATATGGAAAAACCACAAAGGATTCTCATTGTTGATGATGAACCTCATATCGTGCAGATGCTGGATATCAATGTTCGCAGTCACGGCTATGAAAGTATCTGTGCCACTGATGGCGAGCAAGCCCTCGAATATGTCCATACATACCATCCCGATGTGGTGCTTCTCGATGTGATGATGCCGAAGATGGATGGTATTGAAGTATGTAGGCGACTGAAGTCAGATCCCTCGACAAGAAGGATTCCCGTCATTATGGTGAGTGCAAAGAGTGAAGAACATGATCGGATTGAGGGCCTAAAAGGCGGCGCCGATGATTATGTCACCAAGCCATTTAATCTACAGGAATTGTTTTTGCGGATTTCCGCTGCTTTACGGCAGGTAAAATTACTCACTTCCGAACATAGTGGTCACTATCGTTGTGGTTCGCTCACTTTAGATGCTGAAAGATTCCATGTATCCAATGGAACTGATGGACTGGATTTTACGTTAACGGAATTCAGGATCCTGCATGTATTAATGCAAGCTTCTCCCCAGATCGTAACTAGGCAACAACTTGCCACCGATATATATGGGAAGGATATTGATGGGGTTGGGAGGTCAATCGATGTTCATATCCGCAACATACGTAAGAAATTGGAACAGGGGCGCGTGACCGACTGTGAGATCGATACTGTTCGGGGACAGGGCTTCAAGATGTCCTCCTCGGAACCCTCCTGATTGCTCATGAGACGGCGAGTCCACGTCACACTAATTGTAACCACGATAATTTCTGTCATGGTGGTGGTGACCACGTTGTTTCTAATTCTTGTAGATATGTGGGTAGGTCAGATAGAATCCCAAGCACGAGGAGATATTGATGGATTTATATACCTTGTACAAAAGAGCGATTCTGTAGAAGAGCTGCAACGTATCGCGAAAGAGGTCTCCCCGCAATCTGGTGCCCACATCCTTGTGGTCGATCTTGATGCCAATCTTCTTGCCGACTCCCATATTCATCCCGATAGTGTGGTCGCTGGTACCTATATTGATGCGAATCTTTCAGCAACCCGAGAACAAGGTAAAGCAACAAGTATCGTCCGTGATCGTAGGAGTGGGTTTCTTCGCATTTCAGTAGGTGAGAGGGTAGAAACATCGCTTGGAACGCTTGTTGTCTCTTTCAGCTATCTGATGGACTTTTTGCCCCGTTTTACCCGGCTATTCGTAGCTTTTATGCTACTTGTCGTCATATTGATCACTTCATTGGTCTATCTCCTCTCATCCTATGTGCTTAGACAGTACAAACGACCTATAAACAAATTATTACAGCATACCAAGAGTACATCGGGATTACAGGGAAGGTTTGGTAGGATCAGTGTCGATAGTAATGATCCAGTGCTGCTGGAATTGGCGAAAGAATTCAATTCGTTAATGGATCGATATGATCTGCTCATTGCATCCAATAATGCCAAATACAGTAAGATAAATACGCTCCTGTCGCATATTGGAAACGGAATTATGATTGTGGAGCCCGACAATACGGTCTCCTTGATCAATCCACGGGCAGAACAATGGCTGGGACTCGATAAAGCTAAGTTGTTTACCGAGGAGCGTACAACCGGTTCCGAATCAGCTTTAGTTGCTACGATTCTTGAGGCCAGTATGAGGGTCAACACGTTTGGTGAGAACCAGTGGCTGACGTTACAGTCGTCCGCCGGGCTCCTTTTGGATGTTACGATCGAGCGTATGTACAGCAAGTATGAACCTTATGGACATAGCGGGGCTCTCGTACTTATCCGCGATGTAACTGAGATGCGACGATTGGAGCAGTTGAAGGACGAATTCGTTTCGAATGTTTCTCACGAGTTGCGTACTCCATTGACGGTAATAAATGGTTTTGTCCAGACCTTAGGTAGTTGGGATTCGTTGAGCGAGGCCGATCGTACGACCTCACTTACGATAATCGAATTGGAGACCGAGCGTCTAAAACGACTGATATCGGAGCTGTTGGTCCTTTCCCGCATTGAGGGGGAGATGGATGGTGCCGATAGGATACCGTTTGATCTAAGCCCAATTGTCAATGATTCGATATTACTGATCAAGCCTATGGCTGAAGAAAAACAAATTTCCATAGAGACTAGGATTGAAATTACTCCACCATTGGTAGGAAGGGAGCTTTGGTTCAAACAGATCGTCACCAATCTTCTGGAGAATGCTGTGAAATATTCACCCAATAAAACCAAGGTCAGCTTGTCTGTCTACGCTAGTGAGCAGGATTCGGTAGTGCTTTCGGTCAAGGATCAGGGAATGGGAATCGCAGTGGAGGATCAAGAGAAGATCTTCGATCGGTTCTATCGAGTTGAGAAATCGCGCAATAGCGCAATAGCGGGCAGTGGATTAGGCCTTGCCATCACCAAGTTGATGGTGGAGGAATTTGGCGGCTCTATTGGGGTTGAAAGCAAAATAGGGGAGGGCTCCGTATTTACGGTGATCCTACCCACGAAAAATTCATCGGAGATGAGGTAAACGACAGTATGGAACATACATTCTCTGAAGAGATCATGAAGGCTTGTGATATCAGAGGTATCTATCCGCAAGAATTGGATGAACGGGATGCATACCATATCGGAAGGGCTTTCGGTACGATCATGGCACGCGAGGGGCGCACAACTTGTGCATTAGGTTATGATGGAAGAGAAAGCTCTCCACAATTAGCGGATAAACTTTCTCGTGGACTTTGTGATAGTGGAATCAAGGTTTTTCTCTTAGGTGTCTTGCCCTCTCCTGCTGTCTATATTGCGGTACAAGTTTTAGCAGTGGATGCTGGAGTCGTGGTGACAGCAAGCCATAATCCCGCAGAATACAATGGTGTGAAGTTCCTCCTTTCCGATCGTCTCTTTCATGGAGATTCAATCCAGGAGCTGGGAAAAATCAGTAAAGAAGGTTCCTATAGTATCCCCATGAGTCTGGGGGAAGTTGTTGATATGGACTTTACCGATACCTATATCGATTACCTAATTGGGTTTCTCGATATAACGCAAGAAAAGAAATTGAAGATTGTATGGGATCCGGGAAATGGTGCTGTAGCTGCTGTTATCCACCAGCTGACTCAGCAAATCCCAGGAGAACATGTACTCATCTGTAGTGAACTTGATAGCAGATTCCCCAACCATCATCCCGATCCGAGTCTTCCGGAAAATCTTTCTTTGTTAAGAAAGACTGTATTGGAGACCAGAGCTGACTTCGGTGTCGCTTTCGATGGGGATGGGGATAGGATAGGGGTCGTGTCGGCATCAGGAAGAATCTTACAAGGTGACCAATTGTTAGTCCTCTTTGCGAGGGAACATCTTTCACAATTTCCTGGTGATACGATCATGTCTGAGGTAAAAGCAAGTACTTTCTTCTATGAAGAAATTGTACGAGCAGGAGGAAAACCGTTGATGTGGAAGGTTGGACATACTAACCAAAAGGAGAAGATGGTAAAAGAGGGGATCTCCCTTGCAGGTGAAACGAGTGGCCACATCTTTTTTGCTGAGAATTTTGGGTTTGATGATGGACTGTTCGCTGCAATAAAGCTGATAAATCGCTATGTAAAGAGCGGGATGAGTTTGGAGGAGGAGGTTGCCCAATTCCCCCATTTGTATGACAGTGGTGAAATACGGTTGGAGCTTCCGAGAGAACAGAGGGCATACCTCGTTGCCGATATCATTGAGAATTTACATGCGAATAATCGTGATGTGGTTACTCTAGATGGCGTACGGGTTTCTTGCGCAGATGGGTTTTGGATGCTTAGAGGCTCCAATACACAACCGCATGTGACCATCCGATGTGAAGGACGGTCTAAAGAGGGGTTCGATATCTGTATGGAAGATCTGCAAAGACATATTGCTCACGCTAACATCGATATGGATGCTGTCACCGTATATCGGGAGAAGCCATCCTCTGGAGGCTGAGAATCTGTTTTTGTCTTCCCAATACCAACATGCTCAAGCCTTCGTGAAGTACCGTATTGGAACTGGGATTATAGGTCGATGTTCCATCACTCTCTTTGGTAGCTAGTACGATCAATCCAGTCTTTTCGGGAATACGGGCTTCGAGGAGTTTTTTACCGGCTAGAGGTGAATCTTTGGTAACTTCGATCTCTCCCAGGTCCAGCGTATCCTCTCCTATCCGGGTTATGGCATCGAGAAATGAGATGATCTGGGGGCGGAGCATGAGTACGGCCATGCGGTTACCTCCCAACTCGTTGGGGTTGATGGTACTGTCAGCACCTGCCTTTCTGAGTTTCTGGGATGCAGAACCTTCAATAGCCCGTGCTACGATTTGCATGTTTTTGTTCATTTCTCGTGCGGTAAGCACGGTAAAGACGTTTTCGGCATCCGAACCGAGTGTAGATACCAAGCCCTTGGCTTCTTTGATACCTGCCTCAAGAAGAACCTCTTCATCGGTAGCATCCCCATGAATGGTCGCGTAGCCAGAATTCAATAGCTCTTCATAGCGTTCTGCGTCCTTCTCTATAATCACGAAGTCGGCGTGGCTTCGGGTAAATTGTTCAATAAGGCTTACGCTCGTTTGGCCTGCACCACAAATGATATAATGGTCTTTCATATGTTGAAGTCTCCTTTGTACCCGCCTGTTAAGCAAGATCCGTTTGAATTCTCCTTCTGCCAAGAATACAGCCAACTGGGAGAATACATAGGCAACCAAGCCAAGTCCGCTTACAATGATGAACATGGTGAATAGTTTTCCACCCGAGCTGAGGTTTTCGATTTCCCTGAATCCAACGGTAGAAACGGTAATGACCGTCATATACAGCGCATCCACGAAACCCACATCGAGCATCACCATATACCCTACGGTTCCTATGGCGACCAGTAGGATAACCAAATAGAGTAGGTATATGGCGTTCGGGCGCTGTTTCAATGGTAGCTCCTTTCTCTGTCTTGGTTTTACTCTACTGTAGAAACCATATTCCCTACAATGGAAATTTTTAATCTAGGGTGTGTATCCGATTGTTTTGGTAGGTTTTACGTTATAAATTTATCGATAAAAATTTACCTACCTACTGGTCCTTAAACGGTATCTATGCTAATATATCGATACAAGAAAGAGTCAAATCAAGTGGTCGTTATGTGACCAGAAAGGGGGAAGCAGGTCATGCCTTTCGTCGTATACTCAGAAAGGATGGATACAGAATCCGCCAAACAATATGCCTATCGGATCTTGCGTCGCAACATTTTGTTGTTGGATATGTTTCCAGGCGAACAGATCAATGAGAAGGACATCTCACTGAAGCTCAAATTAAGCAGGACACCTGTTCGTGAGGCTCTGCTTGAATTGAACCGGGAACGGTTGGTTGAGATCTATCCCCAACGTGGCACCCGTGTGTCTCTAATGGATTCCCGACTGGTGGACCAAGGAAGATTCCTTCGAGAGACAGTTGAATTGGCTCTCCTAGAGTTGGCTTGTAAGAATATCAGTGCAGATGAGATTAGCAGGCTTGAACAGAACCTTGAAGAACAGGAGATGGAAGCACAAAAGGGCGATATCATCAATTTCTTCTTGAAGGATAACGAGTTTCATCGCATGCTTTTCACCGTCTGCCACAAAGAGACTGTATTCGATGCGATTAGTATTTATCTTCCCCACTTCATGCGAGAGAGAATGCTCCGCCTCAATATGTTCGATACCAAGGAATTGCTCTGCGACCACCATAATATTATGGAAGCAATCAAAAAAGGCGACTGCAGAACCGCCAAACGCTACCTATCGGAACATTTGGACCATGTGATGTGCGACCAACAACTGCTATTGGACGGATATCCCCAATATTTTATCCGTGAACAAAAGTAGCCTTTGTGCCACTTAGTGTGTTACGATATGCAAAGGATAAGCCATGGATATCGTAACCACAGAAACCATTTTGGAGAGTATTAACGACGGGGTTTTCACCATCGATACCGATTGGCGTATTACTTCATTCAATCGTGCCGCGGAGCATATTACCGGTATCTCGCGCGAAGATGCTGTTGGTCTGCGCTGTTCAGAGGTCTTCAAGTCTAATATGTGTGAGGGGCGCTGTCCGCTTGCGCAAACTTTCTCAACTGGTAAAAATGTGATCAACCAAAGTGGCTATATCGTCAACCTGCGTGGCAAGAGAGTTCCCGTGAGCGTATCCACTGCTTTATTAAAAGATTCTGCCGGCAATGTGATCGGAGGCGCTGAGACATTCAGGGACTTGAGTGAATTGGAGCAGCTGCGAAAACTCCGTGCACGTGAGCGCTTCGGGTCCATCGTGAGCAATAGCGAATCGATGAGAAAGATATTGCACATGGTTCCAGCAGTAGCTCAGAGTGTATCAACCGTTCTCATACTCGGAGAATCGGGTACTGGAAAAGAGGTTCTAGCCCGTACAATCCACGGCTGTAGTAATCAGAAACAAGGACCCTTCATAGCAATTAACTGTGGAGCTTTACCAGACACCCTACTGGAGTCGGAATTATTCGGGTACCGAAAGGGTGCCTTTACGGGGGCTGATAGGGATAAGCCAGGGCGCTTTGCCCTTGCCCGGGGAGGTACGCTTTTCCTTGATGAAATTGGTGATATTTCACCTGCGATGCAAGTCAAACTCCTACGGGTTTTGCAGGAACGTCAATTTGAACCGCTCGGTGGTAGTGTGGTTGAAAAGACCGATGCACGGATCATCTGTGCCACCAATCGGGATCTCAAGGAATTAGTGAGGCAGGGGAAATTCCGTCAAGACCTCTATTACCGGATTCATATCATAGCCATGACCATTCCTCCGCTACGCAATAGGAACGAGGATATTCCCCTTCTGGCGGATCAGTTTCTCCAACGTTTCAGTGTACTGAACAATAAGACGATAGAACGGTTCTCACCCGAAGTCTATGCTTGTTTCTATGCCTACCATTGGCCGGGTAATATTCGGGAACTGGAAAATGCTATAGAGCGGGCAGTTGTGCTCTGTCAGGGTAACGAGATTATGTTAGAAGACTTGCCCTGGGAGATCACGCAGGTACTCACTTCGGAATCTGCTGAAGAAGCTGACCCACATGATGGTGCTATACGAAATTTGAACGGAGACTCCGGGTCGAAAGTTCGAAAAACGCTGGAAGATACGCAGAGAAGACTAATTTTGGATGCTCTGCAGAGAAACGGTGGTACTATTGCTGCTGCTGCAAGGGATCTCGGCATGCACCGTGCTACGCTTTACAGAAAGATTCGTTCATTAGATATTAATGTGTAGCATTAGCGCGACAATATGCGACATGTATCACAATCATCTGTAGCAAAAATGCGACACATTATATCTTTCTCCCAATTTTAGATTCTACCAATTCTCCTACTATACTTATTCCTTAAAACAATTTGATTTTGTCTAAACATGGATAGGCATGTTTTGGCACGCTTCATGCATCATTAGTGGTATGAAGCTGGCGATAACCGTATGGAACGGAAGGATTGCACCACTATTCGATGTTGCGAAGCACCTATTGATTATTGAGACCGAGGGGTTCGGTAGACCCATCGGGAATATGATCAATGTGGAACTTAGCGATGATGATGTAGAAAAGAAGATTTCCGCATTGTCCTCTTTGGGGATCAATGCAGTGGTCTGTGGTGCGATAAGCCGTGAATACGAAGAGGCGTTGCTTTGTGCAAATATCGAGATGGATGCCTTTGTCGCTGGTGATGTGGCTGAAGTGCTTGAAGCCTGGCAAGGTGGAAGCATGAGGCAAAGGGTATATTCCATGCCTGGTTGTCCTTGCCCAAGACACCGATGCATGCATCGGAATGGAGGCTATCAAGGGCGAGGTCAAGGTTTAGGTCATGGAGGAGGACACCGGCAATACCGGTGAATCGCAACGGAACATCCCACATGGGACAAAGGATAAGGAGGCAAGATATGCCACGAGGAGATTCAACAGGAAGAAACGGCAATGGACCTATGACAGGAAGAGCCATGGGATATTGTGCAGGGTATGATGTACCTGGATACGTGAACGGGGAAGGATTCGGCTTTGGTCAAAGACGATTGTATGGTCGCCCCAGGGGTCTCGGCTTCGGTTTGGGGTATGGAAGGGGACTGCGTTCGGTCCGCTATGCGAACGTAGCTCCAATATACGATCGTTATGACGAAGATTTGGAACTTGAGGATCTGAAAGCACATGCGGCTAACTTGGAAAGGGAACTCAAGGCTGTCCACAAGAGACTCGATACTTTGGGCACCGATAAGACAAAAGAAGGGGACAAGGCATGAAGGTAGTGTGCACTGCATCTGGAGATACATTGGAATCGGCTTTTGACAATCGTTTCGGTCGTGCCGAAAAATTCATAGTCTATGATACTGGGAGCGATACCTACTCGGTGTTGGACAATACCCAGAATTTGCAGGCTGCACAGGGAGCCGGCGTCCAGTCAGCCCAACATGTGGTCGCAACTGGTGCCAAAGTGCTGATCACCGGACACTTGGGACCAAAGGCGGCGAAAGTTATTTTCGCCGCTGGGATCGATGCCTACCACGCGGATGCGAAAACAGTGGGTGAGGCCTTGGCCATGTATAAGTCTAAGGCTCTCAAGCCATTACGCGATGCAGATGTGGAAGGGCATTGGGTATGAGGATCGCCGTAGCCTCAGGTAAAGGTGGAACGGGTAAGACGTTCGTCACAGTCAATCTTGCTCGTTCCTATGGAAAACCTCTTTTGGTCTTGGATTGCGATGTGGAAGAACCCAACAGCAATCTGTTTCTCAAAGGAGATTTGGTTTCACAGCGAAGATCGACAGTGCTGGTACCGAAAGTAGATGAATCGCTCTGTGACGGGTGTAGGGTTTGCGCCGATGCCTGTGAATTCAATGCAATCGTCGTAATCGCCGGGAAGCCACTCATTTTCGAAGACCTCTGCCACTCTTGCGGAGCATGTGCCACCCTATGTCCACAACAAGCGATAACTGAAGTGGATCATGAGATCGGCAGCGTGACTATCAGGCAAGCGAAGCAGATCCGATTGGTCGAGGGATCCATCGATGTCGGTAAAGCTTTGGCTGTACCTATCATACGTGATGTCAAGGATTATGCTGATACTGCAAAGGAGGATCATGTCATCATCGATTCTCCTCCAGGGACGAGTTGTCCTATGGTTTGGACCATAGGCGATGCCGATATGGTTCTCCTCGTTGCCGAACCGACGGCTTTTGGTCTGCATGATCTCATGCTTGCCGTGGAAACGGTACAGGAGGTAGGCATTCCTTTCGGTGTAGTGATCAATAAGGATGGTCTTGGGGACGATCGCATCGATCGCTATTGTGAAGAAAAACACATCGGGATTCTCGCACGTATTCCCCATGATAGAAGGATTGCACAGCTCTACGCCAAGGGCGATATCGTAGTGGATGCACTACCTTCCTATCGTACACTTTTCGGTGAACTCTGGAAAAGAATCGAGCTTGAAGTACAATCGGAGGGAACTCGCGATGACCGATAGAAACAAGAGAATCAAGGAATTGGTGGTCCTTAGTGGAAAGGGTGGTACCGGAAAGACCAGCATTACCGCGTCCTTTGCTACTTTAGCTACAAATGCGGTATTGGCCGATTGCGATGTCGATGCAGCCGACCTTCATTTGGTGACCAATCCCACAGTCTTGAGGAAAGAGGCCTTTTATTCGGGTAAGGAAGCCATCGTCGATGGGGACAAGTGCACCGGCTGTGGACTTTGCAGTGCAGGGTGCCGTTTCGATGCCTTCATTGAAGAGAATGATGGAAGTTACCGTATCAATCCCATCCATTGCGAAGGGTGTGGGCTATGTGTGCATATCTGCCCGGAACAGGCGATCGACTTCGTTGACCGCAATTGTGGTGATTGGATGATCAGTGATACCCGATTCGGTACGATGGTACATGCCCGTTTACATGCTGCGGGAGAAAACTCGGGTAAATTGGTGACTTTGGTCCGCAAGGAGGCTCGCCGGATAGCCGAGGAACAAGGAAGGTCCCTTATCATAGTAGATGGTCCTCCTGGAATCGGTTGTGCTGTAATAAGCAGCGTTACCGGATCGAGTGGCGTTCTTTTGGTAACCGAGCCGAGTGTGAGTGGATTTCACGATCTTGAGCGGGTAGGGGCACTTGCCGCTAGTTTCGATTTGCCGGTCTATGTCTGTGTAAACAAGGCGGATATAGATCCTCGAATGACTGAAGAGATAAGAAGAAGGACACTTGAAGCAGGAAACAACTTTGTGGGAACGATTCCCTATGATGAGATGATGGTGAAAGCCCAACTCGAGGGCAAAAGTGCTGTCGAATTCATCACTGGAGAAACTCGTGACCGCATAGAACATATTTGGGAGCGACTATGGACAACAATGTAAGAGAAGATTTTCGGCAAGTACCGGCCAACTACGGACCGTTGAGGAATGCCGACGGAAATGCGCGAAGAACAGGTCCGTGTGGTGATACGGTTGAGTTCTGGCTCAGTGGGGAAAATGAAAGGGTGGAGAAGGCATCCTTTACATCCGATGGATGTGAAAATTCCCTTAGAGCGGCTTCAACCGTAGCCTATATGGTAGAGGGGATGCCCCTTGATGATGCCAACGCACTTGGAGAGAACGATGTGCTGTCGACGTTGGATGATTTCCCGAAGGAGTCCTTCCATTGTGTTACTCTGGCACTCGATGTGTTGCATACGGCACTCGAAGATATGGAGATTGTCCGACAACGCGCCAAAGAGAGGGAAATAAAGGACGATCCTAACCGATCCAAGCAAGACAATACGCGTTCAGGGAAGCGCCGAACTATCATGGTCATGAGTGGAAAGGGTGGAGTAGGAAAAAGTACGGTTGCGGTTAATTTAGCGCTCTCTTTGGCTGCTAAGGGTTTCAAGGTTGGGCTGGTCGATGTCGATATTCATGGTCCGAGCATTCCCACGATGCTCAATTTGCCGAATGTAACGGTCATGAATGCCGCCGATGGTATTCAGCCGGTAATTCTTGGAGATATGTACAATTTGGAGGTGATGTCCATAGGATTTTTGCTTCATCATTCTGATGATCCTGTCGTATGGCGCGGGCCTCTGAAAAACTCTCTGATCGAGCAATTTCTCAATGATGTCGCTTGGGGGCCACTTGACTATTTGATCATCGACTGTCCTCCTGGGACCGGGGACGAGCCTCTATCGGTTGCTCAGCAGTTGAAAGAGAAGGCTGAAGCGATCCTAGTCACTACTCCCCAGGATGTTGCTACAGTAGATGTGAGCAGATCCATCAATTTTTGCCGTCAGATGAGTATGCCAGTCGTAGGTTTGGTGGAGAATATGAGTGGATTCGTATGTCCCCATTGCCACAAGACAACCGATATCTTTAGAACTGGCGGAGGAAAGAAACTCTCAGGCAAATATGATGTTCCATTCCTCGGAAGTATTCCGATTGATCCCTCGTTCGGAATTTCGGGTGATGCTGGTTTGCCGTATGTACAAAGATTCGTAGATTCGCCGGTAGCCGATATTTATCGGGCTATCGCAACAAAATTGGAAATTACAAGGAGAACCAAGGTATGAAGATTGCTATTCCAACCGCAGAGGGGAAACTGAATCTCCATTTTGGCCATTGCAAGGCCTTTTCATTGATTGATGTAGATCCTACAACAAAGAAGATTGTTCGGACGGAAGAGATTCCTGCACCACGGCATGAGCCTGGAGTTCTTCCCCGTTTTCTGGGAGAGTTGGGGGTGGATGTGATTATAGCCGGTGGTATGGGTATGTCAGCCCAGAATCTGTTCAGTGCTCAAGGAATAGAGGTTGTCATTGGTGCACCATCGAAAGCACCACATGAATTGGTAACCGAATACGTAAGTGGGACACTCATATCTGGCGATAATGTCTGTGATCATTGAATAGGATAGCTCTTACAATAGGGCGCCAACTGGCAGAGTCCGCATTGTGGTTTTCGGGCATGGCATACTTGGCGTCCATGTAGATTCACTATCATGGAGTATCTATAGTGATTTGCGGGAGGTAGTAATTTTGCTACCTCTCTTTCAATGCGTTCAGGATCGGTGGCAACGGTAAGTCCTAGTCTACGTACCACTCGTGCGAAATGGGTATCTACGATGATGGCCGGTTGGTTGTCCAATTGACCGATGATGACGCTGGCTGTCTTTCGCCCTACGCCTGGAAGCTTGACCAACTCCTCCATGCTGAAGGGAACTACACCTCCATATTTTTCGAGGAGGGCTTTTGCCGTGCCGATGATATTCTTCGCCTTCGCATTGAAATAACCGGTACTTCGGATGATTTCTTTTACAGAATCGATATCGGCATGTGCCAATGATTCGACAGAGGGGTATTTTTCAAACAGCACGCTTGCAACTTCGTTCACTTGCCTGTCGGTTGTCTGGGCTGACAATATAACACTCACAAGGAGCCTAAATGGATCTGTCTGATTGAGGAATGTGATGTTCGATGGGCTTATGGTATCCAATATCTCATACGTATGATGGGCCCGTTCGTAAGGTGTGTATTCCATTTTTCTTATCCTTTGTCCAATTGGTCCAAAGTAAACCGATTCTGTCAAGTATATCGACTTGACGCTCTCGGGCGAAAGCAAGTATACTCCACCCGTTACACAAACGTTCGGGGCGTTGCCTAGTGGCTAAGGCGCTTGCTTTGGGAGCAAGAAATCGGAGGTTCGAGTCCTCTCGCCCCGACTCAGTTTTGCCTGCGCCAATAGCTCAGTTGGATAGAGCAACAGCCTTCTAAGCTGTGGGTCAGAGGTTCGAATCCTCTTTGGCGTAAATAGATCCATTCAAAGCAATATGTATGTAATATTGTGGAGAGTGGATTTTTCATATCTCAACGAAACGAGTGCAAGAAACGAAAGTTTGCTTGCATACCATTCACTTTCTTGACCAACTAAATACTAACTCTTGACGATACTAACTCGATAGGTAAGTATACTGTATGATTATTGGTTTTGCATCCAAAGAGGTAGAAAAAATATGGAAGGGGGAACTCTCTAGGAAGCTTCCTCAGGAAATTCAACAACCGGCTTGAGATGCTAAAAGGAAACAGGAAAGGACAATTTAGTATACGAATTAATGTCCAGTGGCGCATATGTTTTACATGGGAACAAGGAAATTGTGATCATATTGAAATAGTGGATTATCACTGAAGGAAATGAAATGAATAAGTTACAGAATATACATCCTGGAGAAATCTTATTGGAAGAGTTTTTGAAACCCCTTGGGATAAGTGCCTATAAACTTGCCAAAGATCTTCGTATTCCGCAAACCCGGGTTTCACTTATCCTGAAGGGAAAGAGACGAGTCACCGCTGATACAGCACTGCGTCTTTCAAAATATTTTGGTACTTCACCTCAGTTCTGGCTGGGCCTTCAAGATGATTTTGATATCGAGGAAGATAAAATTCGACTCGAGAAAGATCTTGCGGCCATACCTAGAATTATTGCCTGAAATTTGGCTATAAGAGCACTGAATTAATTACATTGGATCGTCGAATGGCTTGCAGCCTTTCAGATATTCGCATCCTCTTTGGCGTATGTTACAGAGCACCGCTATAGGTGCTCTGTTCACTAATTGGATATATCTTCCATCTCGACAATCATGGTAAGAATGACGCAAGAAGTTCTCGTGTCTCCTCGGGAGCATTATACTTTTTTGCATAATCGAGAGCGGTCCATCCATAGGTGTCCAAGACGGTGGGGTCGGCACCCGACTCCAGTAACAATTCACATATTCCAGGATTCGGATTCGCTGTAGAGGCCATCAATGCTGTGAGCCCTTCTTCAGATTTCATCTCGATATCCGCTCCGGCATCGAGAAGCATTTCGATGGTTTTTGGATCTTTGGCATATCGGCTGGCTAACATAAGCACAGTCCATCCATTCCCGGGTAGGGCATCATTCACACTGGCTTTGGTGATCCCTGCCTTTGGAGGTGGATGTGGAATTTCAAAATAAAATAACGTAAATTATCACATTGAGTGAGACACATTATCACGAAAGATTGGTCGAATAGAAAAGGATGCCCTGTAATACAGAAGACATCCTTATCATCATAGATTTACTGTTCAAGTAGCCTGCCTACCCATTAGATCAACTCAGTCAAAGCAGACCTCACATGTTCTGAAGCGACGACTTGGGCCTTCTCCATGGAAGCGGCAAGAAGCGCACCCTTACACAAGGAATTCGCCCTGCGGAGTAACCCTCCGGAGCCTTGGTGAATTGCCGTAATCGCTGCATCGGAGAATATCGAGGTCTTGGCTCCCGCGAGCGCCATGTGGTGAGCGATGTATTCAGTCATGACATCTTTGCGAATAGCCTCCAAATGGCTACGACCCATGATGCGAGAAGCCAATGGTCTAGCCTGAGGATTCATCAACTTGTCCAACAACGTATCCTGTCCACAGAGGATGGTCGGGACCAAGGGAGAACTATCGAGTTTCCATTGGGTAAGCAGATGCAGTTGTGCAAAGATCTGATCACGCATCATGTGGGCTTCATCGATTACCAATACAGGAACCACATGCCTGCTATGGAGCTCCAGCAGTTGCTCCTGAATCTGCCGCATCATCAAGGGTATCTTGTAGGAATTCGACACGATGCCAAAACAGAGCAATATTTGTCGGAGAAACTCGACCATGGTGTAGTTGCCAGCGGTGAACATCAATACTTCGTGTTCACCCTTTGCCAGGTGCTCTACCACATACCTCAGGCTCGTGGATTTACCTGCTCCCACATCACCGGTGACTAAAGAAAAGCTGCGCATGGCAATGGCAAAGGCGATCCGCTGTTGCATCGGTTTGAGGCTAGGCAGATGGTACAGATCTTTTGTGTCAATCTCATAGGGGAACGGATCACGTTTGAGGTAAAAGAAATGACAGATGTCCTTCATCATCATTCACCTCCATTGAATAGCGATCCACTGACAGTGGGTATGCGTGCCGTTTGCGGCTCATGACGACCCACATGGCTGTTTGCTCGCAAAGGGACTTCAGCAAGGAACCCGTAGGAAATCTTGTCGTAGAACATCTCGACCCGATCGGGGGTTTCGTAACGCAGAATCACCTTACGTCCTGCAAAACCGATGGGAACTTGGTACTGACGGTTTTCCAGACGAACGGTACGATCATTGGAAACCGTACGCTCTTCTTGGTTTCTGAAATAATCGGGCAATTTTTCTGGAGCTCCTCTGAGTAGGTGTGAATCATCCAGGTACCGCTGTAGAGGGCTTTGACCGGTACTACTGTGACGACTGATGTGGTAGCGGTCACCGAGGTACTTCTGCCAACGCTTATTCAGTTCCTCAAGTGACAATCCTTCAGAGATGTCGGGTAAGAATTGCATCCGTACCGTCCGGTTGAAACGCTCGATCTTCCCCTTCCCAGCAGGTCGGTATGCTGTTGCGTATCGAAGCGAAATCTGCAATGCCGCACATCCAATGCGCAATCGATGGTTTCTGAAACTGCTACCGTTATCAACATATAGTACCCGTGGTACGCCTCTACACCGTAATGCATCGGAAAGACAATCGATGAACGATTGTGCGGTCTCTGCAAGGTAGAATCCACTGCCCACGATGAGGCGACTCTTATCATCAATAATGGCAAACAGGTAGCTCTTGACCAATTTGTTCTGGTAACTAACCTTGGGACCATGCAGGCAGTCCGCTTGCCACAGGTCGTTGCTCAATTCCACTTCGAACTTGCGCATGTCTTCTTGTTTCTGTAGTGTCTGACGATGATGGAGTTTGAACAACCGGTAGACCGTCGGCAGCTTGATGTGGTCGACTCCGGTGATGATCTTTCGCCGATACGCTTCTTCGACTAATTTCTTGATTGTATGGCGCGGCAACTCCTTGCGTAATTGCAACAATGCTGCCAAAGTTTCATCGGAAATGCTCCTTTGGCGACCGCAATCACTACGGTCAGAAGGGAATAACGCCTCGATGCGCTCTCCGTTCAGACGATACCGTTGTACCCAATTCAATAGTGTCGCACGACTGATGTGGGTGCGTTCACTGAATGGAATCTCCCATTCTCGTTCGGACAGTTGTTGTAATAGCCGCTTCTTGTCTCCCCATCTCAGATTCTGGCTTTCCAGCAACGGGAAGATTACCCCGAAGCGAAAGATGGCGACTTGTTCCTTCTCTTTCTCTGTCATACCTGTGCTCCTTCAACTAGAATGCTCTCCACTCTAATCGAAGGGAACTGTGGTGCTCAGTGCAAATGGCAGGTAGGGTTGCTCTTCGTCAACAGCATAGCCGATCACGCGATGGCTTACACTGGTACTGACAGGAAGATGATAGCTACTGCGAATATGCTTTTCGATTACCAGACGATCCCTATGCAGGGTCCTACTATGAATCCAACGTTTCAGCTGTTTCCACCAGTATTGCTGCACTTGCCTGCTCGCGCCAACGGCCTTGAAGAATCCTCGTTGCAGTTTATGCAGGAGGCTCGTACGTATGGTTTCCAACGAGTGCAGGATCCCGCTCTGATACCCATTTGGTCGTACGGTATGCACTTGTCCACATTCGGGACAATACCATCGCTTCATCCAGAGCCCAATTGAAACCTCTTGGAAATATCGATATACATACCCATGGCCCCACAACCTTCGGCCTCCACAGCTGGGGCATCTCATCGGTCTTACCCAGGGATATTCCTTACCGAGCTCTTGCAATTTGTCCAGGCTCAAGACACAATACAGTACGATATTATTTCGTTGGGGAGCACACAACTTTGGCGAGGAGGTGCTCCCCTTCCTTTCCTTCAGAGTTCTGTAAATGCTACAATATATCGTATGAATTTGTCTCACAGAACGTGAGAATTTCTTCCAATCTTCAATTCTTTATTCTGGAACTCAACAAAAAAAATAGAAAATATTACATTTACTCTAGAAGCTGACACAGTTGAAACAGTAGAGGCAGACTTGGGAGGAGCTAGTAAATCTCTTGAAAGCGAGACTGGCACTGTAAAGTTTACCATACCAGCCTCTGAAAGAACGAATGATGATGATTATTATGCAATCTATGGGCAATTCTATTGGAGAGACGATGAAAGTCAGCTGGGAGCTTGGACTTCTACTTATACTGAAACCTTTGTCGGTGGGGGAATAGCTGAAGGAATTGGCGATATTGATTTCACTACTGATGCTCTAGCTGCTGGTCGATGGGAATTTACTATACTCGCATTGGATCAAGTTCCTCCAGATAGTCCAGACACAGTTGTTGTTACCAATATTCTAAGAGAACAAAGGATTATTTACCTTAAAGTTAATGGAAGTGAAAACCAGGCTGTATCAGTAGATTTGGAAGTACCAGAGATTGATACGGAATAATTGTCATTATCAATATAATATGTATCATATTTGTCCCCTTGTTGTTTTATAGTTAGACAAGGGGGCTTTCTATGGTCCGAAGAGAGTATGTAATAGGTGCTATTCTGCTAGCTGTGCTCTTGCTTTCCCTAGCTCTCTAGAGCTTGCTGGGTTGCTTCTTGGAACACTTCAGCCAATTTATCTGAAACCGTTCGCCTGATGTTCCCTAGATGTGTGTGTAGGGAATTGATCTCTGCTTTTGCCGATGCGATGGTTTCTGGAATTGGTCCATTGGCGATCGCTTGGATATAGGAATCCTTGAGCTCCTTTGCCCGTTGTTCTGTTACCTTGTATTCGTGTTTCAACCTGAGGGCGAGCTGTGCTACTTCGGTAAACACAGATTTCTTATCGGCAAAGAGGGCAGCAGTGTATTGTTGTCTGAGCTCCTGGAAGAGTTCTCCTACCGACATGATAGCTGTAATCCTATGAGCATTGGATCCTACGAATACGAACCCACTTTTCAGATTTCCCTTTCTCGCATTGTTCAAAGCCATAGAAATACAATAGTTGGACTCCTCGGCTTGGCAACCTGCCAGACATTGCCATGGGCATTTGAAATTTCTCTTTTTCTCTGTAGTGGAAGTAAGGAAATCATTAACAATAGCCCGACCAGGAAGACCCACAGGACTTTTTATGATCCCGATATCTTCTTTCGCGCAATCAACAATCGCTTGTTTAAAACGGATGTCGGCATCACATTCATCGGTAGCGGCAAAGCGGGTACCTATCTGCACAGCATCCGCTCCAAGCTTCATGATGTGGTAGATATCTTCTCCAGTGAATATTCCACCACCTGCAATGATGGGAATGCTCTTTCCGAATTCAGCGATATAGGATGCAAGAGTCTCCTTTACTTGAGGAACAACGGTTTCTAAAGAGAATGCTTCATCTGCAAGATCCTTCTGGGCTACACCCAGATGGCCTCCAGCCATAGGTCCTTCAACTACAACGGCATCAGGAACATCGTTATAGATCCGCTTCCACATAGAAAAAATGAGACTAGCAGCCCTCGCCGAACTGACGATAGGAACCACCTGGATCCCAGCCTCACGAAGTTGCTTCACTGGAATATTCTTGATTGGCAGTCCAGCACCCAAGACAACCAGATCGACCTTTTCCTCAATGGATGTTTTCAGCAATTCATCAAAATCCTGGAGAGCAACCATGATATTCACTCCGATGATTCCCTTACTCCGGGCTTTAGCCTTTCGGATCTCATTGCGTAGACCCCTTATATTCGCAGCCCTCCCATCCTTGAAATAGTCGGGTTCTATCATTCCTATACCGTTCGCAGCGATCATACCTACACCACCTTGGTTCGCTACAGCGCTGGAGAGAGAAGAGAGTGAAATTCCGACTCCCATACCACCCTGCACGATCGCAGAGGAAGCTACTTTGTTACCGATGGTCAGTCTGGGGAGATCGAAAAGGGGGAGTTTTATTTTGAGAGAGGCGATCAGCCTCTGGAAATTCTCGAATGTGAATTCTTTCACTTTGAACTCCTTTTGTCAAATTAGACACAATAGAGATATAGTGTAATAATAGATGAAATAGGACGATTGGTATAGGCACAGAAGGGCAAAAAGGGGCCGTTGGATCACTAGTCTCCATTGATCCAGGTTTAAACCTTTACCCTGTCAGGACAACTGGGGGAAAATATTTTTAGCGGCATACGGACAATCACTTGAGTCGATCGGATCTACTTTGGTACTATCGTGGGAACGAGGATGGATGGATGACTGACCCTTTTCCCACAGAACGAGCTAAATTCCACGCACAACAGATCATGGAAGCATTCGATGCCTTCGGTTGTATCGATTATGAGAGCGCAGGCGAGATCAGTACCGATTATCTTTTCGGGTCTGCACGAGGACAGATGTTCGGAGTCCTTGTCTGTAAGGATACTCTGGGTAATGAAGTAGTCCTTAAAGCTTTTAGTGGACAATACAACGGACAATATATGATCGAGGGGTGGGTGCCACCAGCTTTGGATACCGCCACATATCAGACTATTGTAGATGCCAGTGTGCAATCTTTTGCCGAAATTGAAAGGCAAATTGAAGAATCTTGTGGTGATACGGCAATCATATCTCGTCTTGAAGCCTCAAGGAAGCTACTCTCCCAAGAAACTCAGCGACGCATATTCCAACTCTATCGCTTATATTGTGCCGACTCTTCAGTGAAGACACTTGAGGATATTTTCTCCGATCGAATGCCACCAACGGGAACAGGAGACTGTTGCGCACCAAAGTTACTCAGCCATGCCTACAAGAATGGGCTACTGCCAATCAGTATGGTAGAGTGGTATTACGGTGCTCCCAATAAATCGAATGGTAGAGAAAACAAGCACTTCTATCCACCTTGCGAAGAGCGCTGCAAACCATTGCTTGAAGCAATATTGGGAATCGATATTATCTACCGCGATGAAGCGATTATCGTAGTGAACAAACCTTCTGGACTCCTTTCTGTGCCAGGAAGGGGAGAGGATAAGCAGGATTGTATCGTCAATCGCCTTAAGCGCCTGTATCCCCTATGCATCGAACAACCATCTGTCCATCGATTGGATATGGATACATCGGGACTGCTGGTCCTAGCCTTTACCCAACATGCCCACCGCGAACTCTCCATACAATTCATCAAGAGGCAGGTCCATAAGCAGTATATCGCCCTAGTAGAGGGTATGGTAAGCATAGATGAAGGGCGAATCGAGCTAGCCTTCCGATACGATCCTGAGCGTAAACCCCGACAGAAATATGATCCTGTCTTGGGGAAATGGGGTACAACCCTATGGGAGAAGATCCGAGTCGAACGTTTCGGTACGGACGGCCGCCTAGTTAGTCGCTTGCGTTTTAAACCACTTACTGGAAGAACTCATCAATTGCGCCTACATAGCGCTCATGAAAAAGGTTTGGCGCATCCTATTGTTGGAGATCCACTGTATGGTACAGGCGAGGCGGCTTCACGTCTCATGCTCCATGCCTATGAACTTGAGTTCATCCATCCTGAGACCAAGGAATCTCTCCATTTTGTCCTAGAGCCAGATTTCTAAGGCTTGGGTAGCCGATCTTTCGGTCTATAGTTGGTAAGGAACAATCCCCCGATCACTAGTATCGCTCCTATAGAGACAATCAGCGTGAGCTCCTCTCCGAGAAGGATCACTCCAATTAAAATTGCGGCAACCGGTTCAACATTCAAAAAGATTGAGGCTTTGGAGCTTCCTACATGCTTGATTCCCTCGTAGTACCATAGATACGCCAGTCCAGCAGCTCCAAGACTGAGGAACACAAGGCTCCAAATTGCTGCTGGTGAGAGGTGAGGAACGACAGACCAGGCTCCTTCCAGCAGAGTCAAAGGTATCAAGATGATTACACCCATTACCGAACCATAGGCAAGAAGCGTAATTGCTGAGAGCCTAGACATGGCCAACTTAATGATAATTGAGTAGGCAGCCCAAGCGACAACCGCGCCAAGCATGAATATGTCACCAATGGCTAGGCCGTTGGAAATTACCGTCTTGATATCGCCATTGGTAATGGTCAAAACCGCACCAAGGGTAGCCAATACGATACCGATTGCTATGAGAGGAGTGATCTTTTCCTTGAACAGGAATCGTGCGATTACGGCGACGATTGCAGGAGTGAATGCGAGCATCACCGAACTGCGTACCGCCGTGATAGTCTTCAGACTCGTGAATAGCAGTGCATTGAAGAATACCACACCGACCAAACTCAACAGGAATATCCAAAGGAATTCCCTTCTTGTAGGTTTTGGAAAGTGCTTCTCCTTAAGATAGAGAGCCGGAACCATGAATAGGCTAGCAATGAAAAATCGTATACAACTGGTAGTGAATGCCGGCAGTTCAGCCGATACGATCCGTCCGGCGGATAGTGCTCCACCCCAGATGACCGGGGCAAGAAAAAGTTTGACCATTGGAATCTTTTCCCGTATGGTATTGAGAGGACTTTTCGATTCGGATGTATTCATGGATACAGGGTAGGGTACAACAGGAGTGTTGTCAAACAATATACTATTGTACTGCAATAATTGACGGTACCCTTCTCAGGTGAGTTCAGGCAAAATGAGGGTCCATACTTCACCTCTTGCTCTAAGGTATCCATGGCTTTCATTCAGTTGAAAAAGTATGTCATATCATCTTGTAGACGAGCTAATATAACAGTATTATGCAGAGAATGTTAACTCTGTATGGTGGAGGACCATGGCCAATAAATCCCGAATCATCACCTCAATCAGGATTGGATTTTTGGTCATAGCACTATGCGTGATTGGCATTGGTGTGATTTCATTTACCAATACAAATCAAGTAAATGCCATCCAAAGACAAATTGCCCATACTGAACAGATAATCGAACATACCAATGAAGTCTCGGTGAATCTTCATGCATTCATAGGAGCCGAAAGAGGGTATCTGATATCGCCCCATCCCATGCATGCAGAGAAAATAAAGAAAACCAGCGAAGCCTTTAGCGAACACATGGCTATCCTCTTCGAAATTACAAAAGACAATGCCATGCATCAACAACGACTCAAGCATGTGGAGAGGACTTTCGATGTCATTTATCACGATTTAGTCGAACCTCTGATTGCCCATGCGGGTATGGCTCCAAAGGACGCAGCACCTTACGATCTCAGTGAACAGTTCCAGACCGCCTCAAGCATCAGCCACTTCTATCTGGCGGAAATGACTCGTCTTCTCGACGCTATAGATGCCGATGAACTCGCAAAAAGGGATGCGATGGTCGCTTCAACTATGGAAAATCTCTATCTGGGAAGAACAGTGAACATCTTGGGAACCTTGGCAATCATCATAGTCATTCTTCTCATGCTAAAAATGGCGGTGAAAAGGATTCGCAGGGGCGAGGAGCTCGAGAGAAAGGCCTCGAAGGAGCTCCATGAGAGTCATGAGCGATTGGAGAATGTCATAGAGGCCACTAGGGTAGGAACTTGGGAGTGGGAAGTACAAACCGGTAGAGTGCAGGTCAACGAGCGATGGGTCCAGTTGATTGGCTATACGATGGGAGAGTTGGATCATCTGGATATGGCTACTTGGGAAAGCTACATATATCCTGAAGATCTTTTACGTTCCAGACAGCTGATGCAAGAGGTCTATGACAAGAATATTGTCTATTACGATCACGAATACAGGATGCTCCACAAAGATGGTCATTGGGTATGGATTCATTGCAGGGGCCGGGTAACCCAGTGGGATGAGCAAGGCAACGCCCTTGTGATGAGTGGGACCCATGACGATATATCGCAATTGAAGGATATCCAACACAATCTCTTCTTGGAGACCAAACGATTGGAGACCACCTTGCTCTCGGTTGGTGACGGGATTATCACTACCGATGCTATTGGTTGCATCGTTATGATCAATTCGGTTGCAGAGCAGTTGACCGGTTGGACAAAGAAAGATGCTATAGGCAAAACGTTTGCAGAAATCTTTGTTACTAAGGATGCGAATACAGGAAAGAAGGGAGACAATCCTGTCTCTCGTGTATTGAAAACAAGAGTGAAAGTGGAACTCATGGATGATACAATCCTTGTATCAAAGGATGGAAGTGAGCGGTATGTAGAGGATAGCGCTGCCCCCATTCAAGATGATGAAGGTTCCCTTGCTGGCGTAATCCTCGTTTTCCGTGACGTGACCGAGAAACGAATGGAGCAGCAGAGAATCCTCGCCTTGGGTTTGACTGACCAGCTTACCCAGGTACAGAATCGTCGTTCTTACATAACAAGTCTGCAAGAATTTGACAATAATAACGATTATCCCGTGGCATTTATGATCGCTGATGTAAATGGCCTCAAATTGACCAATGATGCCTTTGGGCATGATCTAGGCGACCAGTTATTGGTAACAGTGGCAACGGTATTAACTGAAGCATCTTCCCCGGACGATGTGGTTGTCCGTCTCGGTGGAGATGAGTTTGTAGTACTCATGCCGCACACTGACGAACAGAGTGCAAATAACCGCATGCAAGTGATCAAACATAAGATGGAAGAAAAAAAGGTGGGACCTCTTCCGGTTTCGGTCTCCTTCGGATATGCAGTGAAAGAACATCATGGACAAGAGAGTGCCATGATCCTCCGACAAGCGGAGAGCCGGATGTATCGTTCAAAGATAACTGAGAGCCCAAAAGTGAAGCGAGAGTTAATAGACTTCCTGCTCTCATGGCAACATGGTCAATATCCGCAAGAAGAATCCCATAGCAAGCATGTCGAACAACTCAGCGCCCGATTCGCCAAGTACCTTGGACTTCCTGAAGATAGTGTGGATACGATCATGAAGACTGCCCGTTACCACGATATCGGAAAGGTCGCTGTTGATCGCAAACTCCTGCAGAAGCAGGACGAGTTGGATGATTATGAGTGGCATGATATAAAAAGACATGCCGAGATGGGCTACAACCTGCTGAGGACCGTACCAGAATTGTATGAAATCGCTGAAGGTGTTTTACATCACCATGAGCGTTGGGATGGTAGTGGGTATCCTAGAGGGATTTCGGGTGAAGAAATACCGCTGATCTCGAGAATTATCAGTATTTGTGATACCTATGATGCTATCGTTGGAGATCGTTCATATGGGGGGCAAAGGACACATGATGAAGCCATTACAGAAATATTGGCGTGTAGCGCAACGCAGTTCGATGCTACTTTGGTCTCTGCATTCGTGAAGATGATGTGTGCATGACAAAATCCAACGCATCTTAGAGCCTATCCAGACTATGAGGTTTTTTTTCGATATGGTATGCTTGGAGAAGGTAAGGATTGTATGGATATCATCGAAGCTGAACTTTTTTCTCTACTTATTGTAGTAGCCATCCTTTTCGATAGGGGAAGGATCCCTCTGTCCCAGCAACGGCACAGTTGGTTTGGATTTACCGGTGTTCTTGCGATCTATCTCATGTTTTTAGTGTCGGGTGGTTTTGCCCACGCTTCCAGCGAGAGTATGATTCGGCAACCTGATGTGCTTATTCGTTTCATGTCTACATTCCATAGTATTGCCTATATAGTCTTTATATTAATCTGGATGGCGTTGTTCCAGCGGAATCTGTTGTCATCTTCTTTCGCTAAAAGACTTTTTACGGTGCAAGCGATACCACTAGGTGTATTCAGCCTCCTCTCGATTGTTTCCGACATCTTTGGTTCACTCGGTATGTCTTCTTCAATTTTTCTGCCTGGCTCACTCTGGCGGGTACTCTTCATGAATGGTCTAGCAGTCACCTATTGTGTATCGGCATTAGTAGTCATTGGGGTAAAGTGGCCCGATTTGGACAGACAATACCGGATGACCTATATCATAAACCCATCCCTGTTGATCATCTCTATCATACTATTCCAGATCTCACGAGAACACATCATCTTCACCGTTAGTTCATCAGTGCTCCTCCTTGCTTCCCATTTGCTCTCCCAGCATCAGCGATGGGAATTGGATGCGCTCACAGGCCTCCCTAACCAAAGTGGCTATCTACGCCACATGGAGACTATCCTCAGAAAGCGGGAACCGGTTACTTTGGTGGTAATCGATATGGAGAATTTCAGATTTATCAATCAGCACTATGGTCAGAATGCAGGGGACTATGTCCTGAAGCAATTCTCCACATTCATTAATAATTTAGATCCCCAGATCACGACTTTCAGGATCGGGGGCAACCGTTTCGCACTTAGCATGAGACTCATTGACCATAACAAGCTAGTCCGTATGGTCAACGATATGAACAGAAGGATTGAAGAAGGATGGGTGTTCGATTCTGTGCATGTGTCTTTTCATGTGAATATCGGTGTGCTCGAATTGCCTACCCATGCCGCAAGCATTTCGGAAGTACTCGATACGGTCGATTTCCTCCTCAATGAGTTGAATTCCCTAAGAAGACAAACCGTACTGATCTATAACAAGAAGCTGGTCCGGATCCGGCAGAGAAGGCTTGATGTCCTGACAGTCTTACGAAGAGCCCTAGTAGATCCCGACAAGGTAAAGGTCCATTTGCAGCCGATTTACGCTGCTTCAAACAGAAGGATTGTGGCAGCAGAAGCCCTCATGAGGATTGAAGATGAAAGCTTCGGTCTACTTATGCCGGGAGAGTTCATCCCCTTGGCCGAATCTTCCGGACTCATTAGCTCCCTTACTGAGATTATTCTCAGGAAAGTATGCGAATTCATTGTTGCGAATGAAGCTATGTTTACCCATGTCAAACATATCTCAGTAAATATATCGGCAGACGATTTTTCTTCCTCCGATTTGCCCTATAAACTGCTTCAGATAATCAAAGAGACCAAAGTGGACCCTAGTAGACTCTGTTTTGAGATGACCGAGTCTGTGATGATGTCATCATACGAAAGTGTTCGGGCGATGTGGATGGATTTCGCACGATTAGGTGTGAAATTTGCCTTGGATGATTTTGGCACAGGATATGCAAATCTTGAATCGCTGGTTAATATTCCTTTTGATATTATAAAAATAGATAGGAGCGTCGTTTCTAATAGATCAAACAACTACCAATTGGTCAATCTTATCGTAGTGGTTTTAGAGAAACTCGGTAAAGAGATAGTCGCCGAGGGAGTAGAGACGGAGAGTCAGTTGGAATTCATCCAAGCAGCTGGTGTCGATTATATCCAAGGTTACTATTTTTCCAAACCGATCACTGTTGGGCAATTTCTCGACATGATTCGTTATGACAATGCCCGTTAGTGTTTTATCGTAGGTTTCCCGGTACTTTTTATAGTCAATGCGAAGAGGGTATTGGCTAAACCTAGAAGTCCCGAGAGCGTAAATAGGACCTCTATACCGGTCTGTTGCCAGATATAACCGCCAGCTAATGCAATAACAACACTGATCAGGTGGTTCACCGAGATTCCCGTGGTCAGAGTAGCTGCGATTTCCTGTTGATTGTCGGCAATTTCCTGTACATACACAGAAGATGCCATCGAAGCCATGGAGATGACAGAATCCAAAACGAAATTAATACACACGACGATATAGGCGATTTCCATCGGGAAAATCAGATGGCTGAATCCGTAGAAAAAGCATACGACCATTAAGAGCAGAGTATCAGTTACCATTACGAACTTGTAACCCAAGCGGTCGATAAGCCTTCCGATAAATGGAGCGAATAGCATACCGAATACAGCACATATGGCGAGCAAGAGGGAAATGACTGAGGTATCGGCACCGTAGTGGAGGATCAGTACATAGGGAGCGAATGTGATGAATACCTGTTTCCTTGCACCATAGAAGATCTCCAAACCGTAGAATTTTGCAAATTTCCGATGGAAGTAGATTCTGTTACGACGGACCGCCTTGCCTTGGTCACGCATTGCCATGACAACTAACGTAGATCCTATGAGCAATACGGTTGCGAGGAGAAAAATGATTTTGAATCCTTGAGGTGTCGCTTTTTCAATGCCCAATTTAGGGAAGATGATAAACAATCCGGTTACGAGGAAAAAGCCGATAATATTTCCACCATGGTTGATCGCTTGGGTCATGCCCAGCGATGCTCCACCTTTTCCCCCTCTCGCCAAATGGAGAGATATGGTACTTTTTACCGGCATGACGATATGTTCGCCGAGGCTGTAGAGCACCATGAATAGGATTACCACCCCCTTTCCTGTTCCAAAGAGCAGTAGACCCAAGGTACCGGTGAGTGTAATCGCAGTACCAATCTTGAAGACCTTCGTTTCACTGAATCGGTACATGGTGGCGAGGATGAATATGAGTAACAATCCGGGTAGTTCTCGGAAAAATTCTACAACACCACGTTCAAATTCATTGATTTTTACGATCTCGGCGAGATAGTTGTCCTGTACACCGCGATATAGACCATGGGCAAGTCCTGCAAGGAGCATGACTACAAGAAAACGGTAGACGCGACTTGAATCTACATAGATAGAGCTGCCTTTTTCTCTCATGCTGCGTACGTCCTTGGTGGCGGGAATTTATAAAACGACTATGGATTCAATCCGGTGCTTTGTCAATAAGACTCTTCAAACTATATGGATATTGGTAAGGAGTGAATATTTGAGGTGTATATACCGACCTTCATCTTCTATCCACTCAAGTTCATATTGTTGCAGTCTCCAATCCTTGTTTCCTATGATATGATCAAGCATCTCCATCGTATCACCTATAGAGGTCTCAACATAACCGAGAAAAGGACCGTCACTCGGTGCGAGCGGATATCTTAATTTCATTTTGTTGGTTGGAGTCTCGGCAAAATCGGAAAGATAGTGGCGCAATCGGTTGATATAGGTATCCCAACCATTGGAGTCGGATGCAAGGTAGAGTGAATACCCATCTCTAGCTATTCGAGAGAATTCAACATGTTTCGGAGGACATGGTATCTGCATCCTCTCAAATTCCATGAGACGGGACTGGCTCCATATCAAAGGGATGATAGGGGGAAGGAAATGGAATGATAGATCACCGGTGCTTTTCCAAAGACGGGAGCGGATAGCCATTATACGTTGTGAAGCTGTTTGCGAGAGGCCAAGTGCTAGGAGAAATCCATTGGCTTCAATGCGTGGTTGCTTTTCCATGACAGCTATCGTAGGAGAGCGGAGATAAAAATTCAAGCTCCTTGACCATGTGGGTATTTACACATCTGGGATATTCTGCTATGTTTCTGTGAGTTGCGGGTTGTCACGCGTTCAACATGCTCCCATTCGGAGTGCGGGTAACCCTTACTGATGTGAATGTTAAGTACAAGGTGGATATAATCATGGCACGTAGATGTGATATTTGTGGAAAGGGAACCGTAGCTGGAAACAGTGTCACCCGTAAGGGTCAGCTCAAGAAGAAGGGTGGAGTAGGTCAGCACATTGGTGTTGTCACTAAGCGTGTGTTCAGACCAAACATCGTCTCAGTCAAAACCCTCATCAATGGCACGCCTCGGACAATCAAGGTTTGCACGCGTTGTTTACGTAGTGGAAGGGTTCAGAAGGTGGTATGATCACACCTTCAGTCTAACTGGATAACCAGAACAAGAGCCCTTCAGGGCTCTTTTTTGTACCCTTGTGCGAATCGCATGAGGTATTGCCCACCAACGGGGTGGATCGAGGAGGGAAGATGAACGGATTACAGGTACATGCCATCGATGGCTCGATGATTGTAGCTCCCAAGGGACCCGACAAGTTGTTGTCCATACGCAAAAAAGCAAAAGACGATACACTTGTCTTTGTGATCGCTCCGATCTGTGACGGGGAGTTGGAATTGACCCACTTGCTTGATGCAGCTAAAGGTCATGATGAACGCCTCTGGGGAATGATGGAAAGTCGTACGGATGCCTGGACTTCGTTGGTAGAGGATCTTATTGCTGCTTCCCATCGGTCTGCTGTATTGCAGGAGATCAAAGAGGGCTTTGCCGCTGTAGAGGATATTTTGCGTGCTGTATGGTTGGTGGGCGATTTCTCCGAGGGGGCAAATCGCTATATCGATGCGATAGTGGGAGGTTGGGCTGCAAGCCTGTTAAGAGAGGCTTTCCTCAGTTCAGGTGTCCAGACAAGGGTTCTCCATGTACGGGATGTCGTTGACCATAAAGATTTTCCTTACAGCGAGGAAGAGACGATACTCCTTACCGGTGAGCTCTACCAGAGTGAAACCGCACCCGGGGACCGCGATGCCGAGTTCACTGCGGCACTGGTAGGAAACCACCTTGGAGCATCCTCCATAACCTTCTGGCATCCCGATCGGTTGGTCACTACTGCGGATGAACAGGATGTCCCAAGTGCTACCGTCATCGATTGCCTTACCTACGCCGAGGCTACCGAGCTCTCGTTCTTTGGATCACCGGTCATCCATCCCCAGCATATGGTTCCTGCGATGGCAAAACGCATTCCCTTGTACCTGCGTTCGTTCTCCCATCCGGAGCATCCGGGAACATTCATAGATGATAAGAAAGGTAGTGAATCCACTCGACCGGTAAAAGGTTTTTCGGTGATTCGGGAAATCTCCTTGATTAACGTAGAGGGAGCCGGGATGATTGGTGTACCAGGAGTCGCCCGCCGACTATTCGCAGCAATGCATGAATCTGATATTTCGGTGGTACTCATCTCACAGGCCTCAAGTGAGTACTCCATCTGTTATGCCGTTCCTGCAGAGCAGGCAGCATTGGCCTGTGCCATTGCCCGTAGTACATTCAGTGATGAGATTGCCGCCCATAGGATTCAGAACATTGATGTCGAGATGGGATGTGCAATCCTTGCTGCTGTAGGAGAGAGGATGACCGGTGTACCCGGAATTTCTGGAACATTCTTCAGCGCTCTTGGAAAAGCCCATGTCAATGTCCGCGCCATAGCCCAGGGATCATCTGAACGGAATATCAGCGTGGTAATCAAAGAAGAGGATGCAAAGAAGGCTTTGCGGGCTCTCCATGCAGGTTTCTTCCTCTCCAACCAAGCAATAAGTGTTGGATTGTTCGGTCCCGGGAATATCGGTGGAACATTACTGAACCAAATCGCTCATGAAGCACGTAGGTTGAATGATGAATTCGGCGTCGATATCAGAATCCGTGCAATAGCGAACTCCTCCAAGATGTTGCTTGATGATCAGGGTATAGATCTTACGAATTGGCGGAAGTTGTTTGCCCAGAAAGGGGAGAAGCTCGATATTAAGCGGATGGTAAAGCATGTTAGCGCTTCCTACTTTCCTCATGCGGTATTGGTGGATTGTACTACCAGTGCGACTCTTCCTGTCCATTATGTCGACTGGATTGAGCGGGGAATCCATATCGTTACCCCGAACAAGAAGGCAGGAACCGCCGCGTATCCAGAGTATCGAAAATTGATGGATGCCGGACGGAGATACGGCAAACATTTTCTCTACGAGACTACGGTTGGAGCAGGATTGCCCGTTATAGGAACGCTCAAAGACCTTATCCAAACTGGCGACCGAGTCAGGAGTGTGGAAGGTATCGTATCGGGTACCTTGGCCTATCTTTTCAGCAACTACGATGGTTCGGTTCCCTTCAGCACGCTGGTAAAGGGTGCCAAGGATATGGGATACACCGAACCCGATCCGCGGGATGACCTTTCTGGCATGGATGTGGCAAGAAAGTCGGTTATCCTGGCAAGGGAGATGGGATACAAGGTAGAAGTATCGGATATTGCGATCACTTCATTGGTTCCAGAGCCTTTGCGTGATGTCCCGCTCTCCGAATTCCTCGATAAGATGAGCATGATGGATGCGCATATAGAATCTCTCTATAACAAGGCAAAAAGTGAAGGAAAACGTCTGCGTTATGTGGGGAGAGTTGCTGAGGACGGAACCTGTAATGTAGAACTTGCAGCGTATCCGGAGAGCCATCCGTTCGCTCAATCGAAAGGGACAGACAATGTGGTTGCATTCACTACCGAACGATACCATGTGCAACCTTTGGTCATACAGGGGCCCGGAGCTGGGCCAGAGGTAACCGCAGGTGGCGTTTTTGCCGACCTGTTGCGTTTGAGCGCCTATTTGGGCGCACGGCTGTAGGAGGTGTGGTGATGCGATTTATCAGTACCCGAGGGAAAGCCCCGGCGGTTAGTGCCTCACAAGCCATCTTACAAGGTTTGGCACCCGATGGGGGTTTGTATGTACCTGAATATTTCCCGTATCTCTCCCCACAGCAACTCTCCCGTGTTACGAGTTATCCCGAGTTGGCCTATGAGGTTCTCTCACCATTCTTTGTGGGTGATGAGCTTGAATCTTCTCTTGCTGAAATATGTGTAGAGGCTTTCGATTTTCCTGTCCCACTCCATTGGCATGATGATAAAGATTCGGTTCTCGAACTCTACTGGGGTCCAACCGCAGCATTCAAGGATTTTGGTGCCCGGTTTTTAGCTGCCTCAATGCAACGGCTTTTGGCTAATAGGGAGAGGAAACTCACCATTTTAGTTGCCACAAGTGGTGATACTGGTGGGGCAGTAGCTGCAGCTTTCCATAAGCGGCCGGGCATCGATGTGAAGGTATTGTTCCCCAAGGGAAAAGTCTCCAAACGACAGGAGAAACAATTGACCTGTTGGTCGGACAATGTCCAAGCCTATGCTGTTGATGGTGTTTTCGACGATTGCCAGAATATGGTGAAGCAAGCTTTCATGGATACGGCATTGGTCAAAGAGTACGGGCTATCTTCAGCAAACAGCATCAATCTTGGAAGATTGCTCCCACAGATGGTGTATGCATTCCATGCATCCATGGAGGTTCTTACACGTACGGGAAAAGAACCCACCATGATCATCCCAAGTGGCAATGTCGGCAATAGCTGTGGTTCCTATTGGGCGAAGATTGTAGGAGCTCCCATTAAGAACATTGTTCTTTCCCTGAATGGTAATCGGCCAATTTTGGATTACCTGAAGACCGGGATCTATGAAAAGCGTCCCAGTATAGCGACCTTGGCGAATGCAATGGATGTTGGCAATCCAAGCAATATGGAGCGCCTAACACATCTTTTCGGTGATTTTACATCTTTTGCCATGGAAGTTTCTGCCCATAGCGTTGACGATTCGACTATCCGCAAGACCATTGGTGACGTGTGGGAAAAACACCACTATATCGTATGTCCTCATACTGCCACGGGAGAATATGTGAGAACTGTATTGGAACTGGAAGAGCCTACGGTAGTCTATGCGACCGCCCATCCGGCCAAGTTCAATACCATTGTGGAACCAGAAATATCAACTGAGGTCCCAGTTCCTCCCCAGTTAGCCCAACTACTCGATAAGGATAGTTCAAGCAAGCAGATAAAAGCTGACTACCGACAACTCTTCACTTAGAAATTCATCTTCGGAAACACCTATCGCCACCTTGACCTTTTTCAGAGGAGGCGGTATGGTTACGATATACCACCCCTCCGGGGGAGGGGTAGATAAGGAGATTAGTATGAAGAGAGAGTACGATGTCACTGGCATGACCTGCTCTTCCTGTGCGATACATGTGGAAAAGAGTGTAAGGAAGATTCCCGGTCTCGAGGACGTTCGGGTCAATCTCCTGACCAATACGCTCACTATCGATGGGGAAGGTCCTTCCATTGGCGATGATGCGGTCATCAAAGCGGTGGAAGATGCTGGTTACGGAGCCAGTACGAAGATCGATGATAGATCACAAGCTGGTTCACCATCTAAACATGATGTACGATTACATGTGGCAAAGGAATTGCAGTCCATGAAGAAGAGACTCTTTGTCTCATTTGCCTTCTCCATTCCCCTCGTATATATTGCGATGGGGCATATGCTCGGCTGGCCACTCCCAGGATTTTTCCATGGGGATGCAAATACGATGAATTTCGCTTTTACCCAGTTTCTTCTCACCATCCCTGTTTTCATGGTAAATGGAAGGTATTTCAGATCGGGTTTCAAGACACTGCTCAAGCGGGCTCCGACTATGGACTCACTCATAGCGCTAGGCTCTTCTGCGGCATTGGTGTATGGAATATTCGCAATCTTCATGATCGGTATGGGCTTGGGGACAGGTAGGAATGATATTGTCCAGCGGTACGCTATGGACCTCTATTTTGAGTCGGCTGCCATGATACTGTCACTTGTCCTTTTAGGAAAATATCTTGAGTTGAAGGCCAAGGGGCGCACCAGTGATGCTGTTGCCAAGTTGATTGATCTCTCACCAAAAACAGCTCGTGTTCTGACAGCCCAAGGAGAACAGGAGATTCCTGTAGAACAGGTTACCGTAGGAGCACAAGTCGTAGTAAGGCCAGGAGGGAGATTCCCTGTCGATGGTACGGTAGTCTCAGGTTCCTCGGCTGTTGACGAGAGTGCTCTCACAGGAGAGAGTCTTCCCGTAGAAAAAGGCCCCGGTGACCAGGTGCTCAGTGCGAGCATCAACACCACAGGCCGGCTTGTATATAGGGCAGATAGGGTAGGTGAAGATACGACTTTAGCCCAGATTATCAAATTGGTCGAAGATGCCAGTGCATCGAAGGCTCCGATTGCCAAATTGGCTGACAGAATCAGTGGTGTTTTTGTTCCCATCGTTATCGCGATAGCCATCGTAGCAACCCTGGTCTGGTTATTCATGGGTATGCCATTAGAGCGTGCGCTTGCTTTTGGTATAGCCGTTCTCGTAATTAGTTGTCCATGTGCTCTCGGTCTTGCGACACCTACCGCAATTATGGTTGGCACCGGCAAAGGAGCTGAACATGGGATACTTATCCGTAGCGCAGAGGCTCTGGAGACAGCACAAGGAATCGATACCGTCGTATTGGACAAGACCGGGACTATAACTGAAGGAAAACCTCGGGTTACCGATGTTATCACCGCCGAAGGTGTTGATGAGCAAGTATTGCTCGCGGTGGCTGGTGCTCTTGAAGCTGCCAGTGAACATCCCCTCTCGTTAGCTGTACTCGAATTTGTACGGGGTAAGCATATTACCATAGGTGAAATAGATAACTTTTCGGCAATACCGGGGAAAGGATTATCAGGACAGCTGGGTTCTACTTCGGTCTTAGGTGGTAATGGAACATTGATGACCGAGAAGGAGATTGATATCTCTTACCTCAAAGAACAAGGGATCAATCTTTCTCTTGAAGGGAAGACTCCTCTCTACTTTGCTGAAAATGGAGCTTTGCTTGGTATTATTGCTGTGGCCGATGTGATCAAAGCTTCAAGTACTGCTGCGATCACCAGCTTGCATGACTTGGGATTAGAGGTAGTAATGTTGACTGGGGATAACGAACAGACCGCCCAAGCTATCGCAAAGACGGTAGGTATTGAACGAGTATTTGCTTCCGTGCTTCCCGATGGCAAGGAATCTGTCGTGCGACAGCTGCAGGAGGAGGGTAAGCGGGTCGCTATGGTCGGTGACGGTATCAATGATGCTCCTGCTTTGGTAAGGGCTGACGTGGGGATGGCAATTGGTGCCGGAACCGATATCGCTATCGAGGCAGCGGACATCATCCTGATGAGAAGCGATCTGCAGGAAGTACCTACCTCAATCGCATTGAGTAAGGCTACCTTACGTAATATTAAACAGAATCTGTTTTGGGCATTGTTCTACAATACTTTGGGAATTCCTTTGGCTGCGGGGATTTTCTATCCCATCTTCGGGTGGACGTTGAGTCCGATGTTCGCAGCAGCAGCAATGAGCTTGAGCAGTATATTCGTAGTTACCAATGCTTTGCGCCTTAAACGGTTCAAGGTTGATGGAACTAGCCATACAATAGATAATCAAACACAAGATATTCACATACAGACCCAAGAAAGGGATAAAGGAGATAACCATATGAAAAAGAAAATCATGATCGAAGGAATGACATGCATGCACTGCGTAGGTCGTGTGGACAAGGCTTTGAATGCGATTGAGGGAGTGAAAGCTACAGTGGACCTGCAATCCAACTCCGCGGAGGTCGAAATTACCGGTGGGGTCTCTGATGAGAAACTTGGTAATGCAGTTACTGAAGCCGGATACGAAGTTCTTGAGATACGGGAAGGAGCCTGAGATGAAAGCTGACCATGGTAAGGTTGCGCAAGCTCTCAAGACAGCAAGAGGCCAATTGGATGGTATTTTGAGAATGGTTGAGGATGATCGCTATTGTGTCGATATTTCTAACCAGTTGCTTGCCACAGAGGCTCTTTTGAAAAAGACGAATAAGCTTGTACTCGAAGCCCATCTCAAAAGTTGTGTACACGATTCTTTCGTTTCGGGTACCGATGTAGACCAAAAGATAGATGAGATACTGAAGTTGTTGGACAAGCTCACGCATTGAGTTACGTGGAAATCAATCCAGTCGGGTAGTGGGGAGGCTTCTGACAGCCAAAAGCGTAGCGGAGCCTGCCCCGAACACCCGCTCGATATAATCGATATAGTCTGCGGTACGTCCGAGTGGTACATATACTTGGATGGTACCGGCAAAACCGCCACCATGTACGCGGCAAGCACCATTACCTTCAAGGAATTGTTCAGTCATCGCGATGGCAAGCGGCAGACCCTGTTCTTCAATAGCTTTGGTACTGTAGAGATTTTGAAGGAATCTGAAGGAGCTCTCTCCCGACTTTCTCACCAATGCTAAATACTGCTCCATCTGTTCTTGTTTGAGGGCACCGATCATGGCATCCACACGATCGTTCTCCGACAAATAGTGGAATGCTCGGAGGATTGCTCGATCATTCTTTACCCGTTTCCTTATAGCCGGCAATGATTCTACGAATAGTGAGAACGGTACATCCCTCAGCACATCGCAGTCGAAACAGGCTGCAACAGAGCGCATCTCTTTGGGAATAGCAGCATAGTCTGGGGTAAGATCGGCATGGTTTCCTCCAGTGTCTACAACCAGAAGATCATACCCGAGTTTCTGGAAATCACAGTCAATAGGACTTACTTGGGGTTTTTCCGGATGGGCGAAATCGATACCGGTGACACCACCATTGCCACAAGCTATCTGGTCCATGAGTCCGGAAGGCTTGCCGAAATAGGTGTTCTCTGCATATTTGCCGATGATCGCAAGTTCGACAGGACTCAAAGCATCCCTATTGTAAAGATTGTTGAATAACGTGGCGACCAGTATTTCTATTGCAGCCGATGAACTGAGACCGGACCCTTTGAGTACTCTGGTGCTCGTGTTAGCTACAAAACCACCAATATTGAGGTCCCTATCGACAAATCCCCGGGCTATACCTCTTACCAACGCATCGGTTGTACCCTCTTCTTCGGTATGAACCGATAGATCACTCAAGTCGACTGTGACTGCCGGAAATCCCTCTGATACGAGCGTAGCTCGCGGTTCTTCGATCGCTGTTGCGACAGCTATGGTATCTAGATTGATAGTCGCGGCAATTACTTTCCCAAGATTGTGGTCGGTATGGTTACCACCGAGTTCAGACCGTCCTGCGGTACTGAAAAGGGCGGAGCTCTTAGCATGTCCATCACCAAATAACTCACGATGAGTTTCTATCAGGTGAGAGAAACGGACAATTTGGTTTTCACGATCACATTGGTTCCCATATAATTTTGGAAGCACGAGTGAAAAATCATCACTCTCCAGATAATCGTGTAAACGTTGCAAATTTCCCATAGGACACCCCCTGTATTTCAATAGGACGATACCGGTCAAGCAATGTCCTGTCAAGCTAGATCAGCGATACCAGAGAGAACGGTTACTTTTATATTGTCGTGGGCTCATGCCCATTACTTTTCTGAATTGGCGGGAAAAATAGTTCGCATCGTTGAAACCAGTCGATTCTGAAATCTCTCCCATAGAGAGATCGCTTGTACGGATTAAGCGGCAGGCCATTTCAATCCTTCTTTGGATATGAAACTCAACTGGAGAGAGTCCAATGGCATTCTGGAAGTGGCGATTGAGTGTGCTAGCCGACATATTGGTCAATTCCATCAACTCCTTGGTGCTCACCGGTCGATCTACGTGGGATTCCAGGAAGCTGAGCGCATCGGCAATACGCATGATAGTCACATTGTCTTTTCGAGGATGCTCGGAGTATATCCGGAAAAGACTTACCAATAATCTGATCAGATAGGAAAATGAGAGACTCTGTGCTCCGATATCGGTCTCAATTGCATCGCATTCTACTTGCATCTGCTCCAATAGGGGGAGGATTTCTGCGAATTGTGCCGGTGTGAGCTGCATGAGTGTGGATATCCCTGTATCGTTACGATAACTCGGTTCCAGTCGCAACATGGCATGGTATCCTGGCATATTGCGTAGATCGTAGAAAGACTCGTCAAATATCTTGTTGTCGAAAAGGATATTATACAATCGTAGATTCTCAACATCTCGATACCCATGTTCCAATCCTGGGGTTATTACGAATACGTTGCCAGGATGTAATGTAAAGGAGTTGCTTTGCGTGAAATGGGTTCCAATACCTGAAACAATAACCACCAGCTCAAAGAAATCATGGCTATGGAGTGGGTAAGGGAGTTCAGGGTCCCTTTCAATGACCTTAAGTTTGAATGATGGGTCGTAGAAATAGTCGGAAGAGAGGAGTTTTAGGTTCATAATGATAAAATAATGCTAAAACTTGGCCATTTTGTCAAGGCGCGTTCCCCAAAGGCAGTTTACCATACACCTAGATGCATACGTGACGGGAGGAGTCCATGGCAACCAAATCATATGAGATGGCACGACAAGCTTATAAAAACATTGGTGTCGATACCGACATGGCGATAGCGCGTCTGGCGAATATCCCCATATCCATCCACTGTTGGCAAGGAGATGATGTCGGTGGATTCGAGCGGCCTAGTGCCACCCTTTCAGGGGGTGGGATCCAAGTGACAGGAAATTATCCGGGCAAAGCACGTTCACTAGCTGAGCTCAGACAGGATTTGGAAAAAGTCTATGCGCTCGTTCCCGGTCCTCATCGGTTGAATCTGCATGCAAGTTATGGTGAGTTCGGTGATACATTCGTAGATCGCGATGCTATTGAAGTGAAACACTTCGCAGGTTGGGTCGAGTGGGCTAAAGAATTGGGTATCGGGATCGACTTCAATGGTACGTTCTTCAGCCATCCAATGGCAGATTCAGGGTATACTCTTTCGAGTAAGGATCCAAAGGTGAGAGCGTTTTGGATAGAGCATGCAAAACGCTGTCGTGCGATTTCTGCCTGGATAGGCGAACAGTTGGGAACTCCCTGTGTCCTCAATACCTGGATTCCCGATGGTGCGAAAGACCTCACGGTAGACAAGATTGGGTATCGTCGCATTCTCAAGGATTCTCTTGATGATATTTTCAGTATCTCCTATCCAAGTGAACATATGAGAGATGCCGTGGAAACCAAACTTTTCGGTATTGGAAGCGAGGCTTTTGTCGTAGGAAGCCATGAGTTCTATATGAATTATGCCGCCCATAGTGGGAAGATGTTATGTGTCGATATGGGACATTTCCATGTCGAGGAGGATGTATCGGACAAATTATCATCCATTCTTCTATTCCAAGATGAGATTCTTCTTCATGTGAGTAGACCCCTGCATTGGGATAGTGATCATGTGGTACTCTTCACTGACAAAGTCCGACAGGTTGCCCTGGAACTGGTACGTAGTGGGAAGTTGGAGCAGGCTCACATTGGGGTCGATTATTTCGATGCCTCTATCAATAGAATCGGTGCCTGGGCAACCGGCGCACGATCTTTGAGGAAAGCCTTGCTTTTTGCTCTACTTGAACCTCACGAGACCTTGTTACACATGGAGTCTACGGGTAAAGGGTATGCCAAGATGGGTCTCATGGAGGCTTTGCATACCATGCCATTCGGTGCCGTGTGGGAAGCATATTGTGAGAGATTCTCGGCACCCGACGATCTTGCCATTATTGAAGAAGTAGCCTCATACGAGAATGAAGTACTCAAGGAGCGTATCTAATGTCCAAACATGATATTACAGAATTGATAGCTGTTTCCCGACGGTATGGGTCCGATTCACGTTTTGTGTTGCTTGGTGGGGGGAACACTTCGCAAAAGATTGACGATGTGATGTATGTGAAGGCCTCCGGACATGCTTTGTCCACTATAGGGAGCGATGGTTTTGTAGCCATGAGTCGGCCTGCATTAGATGCGATTTGGGGAAAAACTTACCCCTCCGACCCAGCTGAGCGCGAAAAGCTCGTATTGCAGGATATGATGGCCTCCCGCTGTGAAGGTGAGAGTGCCAGACCGAGTGTCGAGGCTCTTTTGCACTCTCTCATCCCTTATACCTTCGTGGTACATATGCACCCTGCTATGGTAAATGGTCTTACCTGTAGCCAAAGTGGTAAGGAATCGATGGTGAAATTGTTTGAGCAGGCGTTATGGATTCCTTTGGTGAATCCGGGCTATATTCTCGCAAATGTCGTACGGGAAGCTCAGACATCGTACGAGAAACAATTCGGACATGCTCCAAAGATTATATTCCTACAGAACCATGGAGTCTTCGTCGCAGGGGATACTATTGAAGAGATTGAACTGCTCTATAGCCAGATTATGGAAAAACTGAACCGTTCAATTATCAGAAAACCTAACTTTACCGAAATTAAGGTCGATGAAAATCGTGTCGAGATTGTACAAAAAGCAATGAAGGCCCATTTTGGAGAGAAAGACGGGTATCCTCTGGTCGTAAACCGAGAACTATCGAATCGACTTGTAGATGAGAATTCGTTCACTCCCATATCTTCGGCATATACCCCCGACCACATTGTCTACAGTGGTTTCAAACCGCTTTGGATCGATGAATCGGTATTTACCGAAAAGCAACCGGATAAGGTTATTGTGGAGAAGATGAAAGAATACGAAGCAGTGAACCATGTTCCTGCGAAAGTTATTGCAGTCCAAAAAACTGCTGCTTTTGCTACAAGCGAACAGGCGATGGAATTGTTCATAGATACCGTGAAAGTGTCAGTCTTTACCGAGAGTTTCGGAGGACCTCGCTTCATGGATGACGATCAGATACAGTTTATCCGCACTTGGGAGGTAGAACAGTATCGATCGAAAATGCAAGGTTGATCACCGGATTATTGGTCCGGAGACAAATAAGAATTACCGGAAGAACCGGAAAAGGAGTACACACATGAAAAGAGTTGCTGTGTTTTTGCTCATCGCGGTCTTGGCAAGCACCATGGTGTTCGCACAAGGCGCACAGGAGGCCAAAGCCAAGGATACCTATGAGATCGTTATCCTGGTAAAGAGCATGGGAAATGGATTCTTCGATGCTACATTCAAGGGTAGCCAAGAGGCAGCTGCCGAGTTAGGTAATATCAATACCACCTATATGGGGCCAGTACAGACAACAGCTGAAGGCCAGATCGAGATCATCGAGACACTCATCGCCCAGCGTGTGGATGGTATTGCTATCAGTGCGAACGATGCCGATGCTCTTATTCCTGTTACAAAGAAGGCGATGGCCGCCGGAATCAAGGTCATCTCTTTCGATTCAGGTATCAACGAAGGTGGACGTATTGTTGACCTCGTACCCTCAAAAGAGGAATTGATCGGACGTCAGCAGATCCAACTCGCTGCCGAATTGGCAGAGTACAAGGGTGATGTCGCTGTTCTTTCCGCTTCTGCCCAGGCAACCAACCAGAATGCTTGGATCCGTTGGATGAAAGAAGAGATCAAAGAGGCTGATTATGCGGATATGGATCTTGTCGAAGTCGTCTATGGTGACGATGCTCCCGATAAGAGCTACCGTGAAGCTGTCGCACTCATGAACAAGTATCCCAACTTGAAGGTTATCATTTGTCCGACCACTGTAGGTCTGCTCGCAACAGCCCAGGCAGTCAAGGACGAAGGTAAATCTGGTGTCGTAGAAGTTACTGGTCTCGGACTTCCTTCCGAGATGAAGGGATACATCCTCGATGGTACCGTTGGCCAGATGGCTCTTTGGAATCCTATCGATCTCGGCTATACATCAACCTACATCCTCGAAGCATTGATCACCGGAAAGGCTGACGGCGCTGTCGGTTCTTCATTCGATGCTGGAAGAATGGGCAAGGTAACTGTCGAGGACAAGGGTGTTGCAGTCATGGGTACACCATTTGTCTTCAATGCTGATAATATCGAAGAGTACGCAGAAATTTTCTAGACTTTTAACTTTTTACTTACTGACAACCGACGCCAATGGGCGTCGGCTGTCCATAAAGTGTCCTTCAGATTAGGATGGGTCCTTTATGGACAGATGCTGAATTGTAAAGGCATGAGAATTTAAGAGGAGAATTACCTGTGGCAGAAACGCTGTTGACTATACGCGATCTCACGAAGTTCTTTCCTGGAATCAAAGCATTGGACAACGTACACCTTACTGTACGTGCAGGCGAAGTCCATGCATTGATCGGTGAGAACGGAGCTGGGAAATCGACTTTGGTCAAAATCCTGACCGGAGTCTATTTCCCTACGGGGGGCACCATCACCATGGATGGGCAGCCTCTGAGCTTCAAGAATGCACTGGATGCCCAACAGACGGGTATCGTAGCCATCCATCAGGAGGCTTCGATGTTCTTGGAGTTGAGTGTTACTGAAAATATCTATATGGGGCATCATCTCCGTCATCCTAAGACAAGGAAATTGGATTGGAAGGCTATGAAAGCCAAGACCCAAGAATTGTTAGCTCAACTTGAATTGGCGATTGAACCGGATACTTTGGTGAAGAATCTCAGTGTCGCCCAACGTCATATGGTGGAGATTGCAAAAGCTCTCTCATTGAATGCCAAAGTGGTGATTATGGATGAACCTACCAGTGCATTGACGACTCGAGAGGTTGAAGATCTCTATAGGATCGTGCGTCAATTAAAGGAAGAGGGAAAGGCGATCATCTTCATATCACACAAATTCGAGGAGATCTTCGAGATTTGCGATTACTACACAGTGCTCCGCGATGGACAATATATCGGTGAAGGCTATGTCAAGGATACGACTACCGACGATATCATAAAAATGATGATCGGGCGTAGCATTGACCATATGTTCCCGAAAAAGGAGTCCCATATCGCGCAAGAAATTATGAAAGTAGAGAACCTGAGCCAATTGGGAGCATTCCAGAATGTCTCCTTCAGTCTTCATAAGGGAGAAATACTTGGATTTTTTGGCCTAGTTGGAGCCGGACGCACAGAAGTGATGAGAACTATATTCGGAATCGATAAGCGTTCGGATGGAACCATTCTCCTCGATGGAAAACCATTCAATCCCCAAGGACCGCATGAGGCAATGAAGCAGGGAATTGGATTCGTTCCGGAAGATCGTCAACGCCAGGGAGTAATCCTGTCAATGAGCATTGGAAAGAACATCACTATGCCGCAACTGGGTTCGCTTTGTCGTTTTGGTATTACGAATGCAAAGCGAGAAATGGCTGTTACCAAGAAATTTGGCGAGATGATGGAGATACGAGCAGCCGGATGGCATGTGGATGCTGATACACTGTCTGGTGGAAACCAACAGAAGGTGGTATTGGCAAAATGGATAGGTACGAATCCGAGAATACTGATTCTTGATGAACCAACGAAAGGAATAGATGTAGCGACAAAGGCAGCAGTCCATGAATTTGTCTCTGAAATGGCAAGCAAAGGAATTGCTGTACTGCTCATTTCTAGCGAGTTGCCAGAAGTTCTTGGTATGTCCGACAAGGCAGTGATTATGCATGAAGGGGATGTCACGGCGATCTTCGAACGATCACATTTCAACGAAGAGGAGATAATGAGAGCCGCGTTGGGAGAATCCAAGGAGGTCAAACATGCGTAGAGGCAACTTTTCAGGAAACCAAAAGCCTACCTCGGCATCCTCTATGGTGAAAAGCTTGCTTGGCCGTAGAGAAGCAAGTCTGGTAATTCTTCTTTTGGTAATCTTGGTACCTATAGTCATCCGTTCACCGAAATTCCTATCGGGTGAGAATATCAGCCGCATCGTAAACGATATGTCAATCTTGGCTATCGTCGCAATCGGTGAGTTTTTCGTCATCCTCTCCAATGGAATCGATCTCTCGGTCGGTTCAATCATTGCATTCAGTGGTATGGCCAGCGGTATGTTGAATGAGGCCTATCCACACGTACCCGTATTTCTGATCCTCCTCTTGGGAATCGGAATCGGAGCGATCATGGGATCGATCAACGGTGCTCTCGTAGCCTATGGGAAAATTCCACCTATCATTACCACGTTGGGAACGATGAGCGTCTATAGAGGACTTACCTTCGTGCTCAGTGGAGGAACTTGGGTAACAGCACATGAGATGACTACCAACTTTATTGGCTTTCCCAGACAATCATTTTTGGGAATCAGCGCCCTTATCTGGATGGCATTGATTGTTATCGGTGCTACCTATTATTTCAGTCGATTCACGAGGTCCGGACGGGAAATCTACGCTATAGGTGGTAATGCTACAGCTGCCAAGTTCGTAGGTGTGAATGAGAAGAGGATCCGATTCATGGTATTTGTCATCTCAGGAACACTATTCGGTTTTGCCGGTTCTCTTTGGACTGCCCGCTATGCCTCTGCTGTAAATGAGATGGCTACAGGATTTGAGATGCAGGCTGTCGCAGCATGTGTCCTCGGTGGCGTCAACTTTGCTGGAGGTGCAGGAGCCATTCCTGGGGTAGTGCTTGGAGCACTCTTCTTGGGCGTGCTAAACAACGCGCTTCCCGTAGTCTATCTTTCAACATTCTATCAAACCCTAGTACAGGGTATGGTCGTCCTCCTTGCTTTGATAATCAATACCGTCGTGGATGGACGTAAGACCCGAAAGCTCCTTGAGCAGAGGAGGGCACGATAATGGCTGAACAACGTGACTTAGTCGCTAAGACGCGACTCATAGAGGAATTCGGTTGGAAGAATCGACTTATTGAACTCTTCACAAAATGGGAATTCCTTTTGGGAATCATCTTCGTACTCATGGTTCTTATCTTTTCAAACCTTTCTCCTTGGTTTCTCGATTACTTCAATCTGATGAATGCTACATTCCAGTTTTCTGAAAAGGCTATTATGGCCCTTCCTATGATATTCATTATTATGTGTGGTGATATCGATATTTCCATTGCCAGCATAATCGCCCTTTGTGCATATGCAGTAGGAACCGCAAGTGCATCTGGTGTTGGAACTCCAGGATTGATCCTCATTGGTATAGCTGTCGGAGCGGCAGCAGGAATGGTTAACGGGTTGTTGATAACGGGATTTAATATGCCTGCTATTGCCGTTACCTTGGCTACACAATCGATCTATCGGGGAATAGCACAAGCTGCTTTGGAAGAACGGGCTCTGACTTCATATCCGCCCGAGTTCGGATTTTTCGGACAACAATTCATTCCAGGAACAATAATTCCCTTCGAATTGGTACTCTATCTCATACTTGCAGTAATCATGGGCTTCGTGCTCCACAAGACGTCTTACGGACGGAGACTGTATGCTATAGGAAGCAGTCCTGAAGCAGCCCGTTTTACAGGAATCAAGGTGAAGCAGGTCAGAATTATAAACTATACGCTGATGGGGATATTCGCCGGAATAGCTGGGATACTTTTAACCAGCAGAATCCTGAGTGCCCGCTCGAATATCGCATTGAACTGGGATCTTGAGGTCATCACTCTTGTTGTTCTTGGGGGTGTGGCGATCACTGGTGGAAAAGGAACCATGTACGGGGTAGTAATCGCCTCATTCCTGGTAGGCTACTTGAAATTTGGCATGGGATTGTTGAAATTATCTGGAACCATCATGACTATCGTTATAGGAACCCTGCTGATCATTGCGGTTTTGTTGCCAAGGCTTCTTGATAGTTATAAGAACAAGAGAAAACTCAGAAGACAACAGGCCGAGGCTGTTTTACAACAAGCGAAAGCATAGGAGTGAAGTTGTGAAAGATATGAGACAAGCATTCATGATGAGATTGAAACCAGGATGCGAAGCCGAATACGAGAAGAGACATTGTGAGATTTGGCCTGAGTTGAAACGCCTTCTTTCTGAGAGTGGGGTATATGACTATTCAATTTATTTGCATAAGGAGAGCGGATCACTTTTCGCCTTTCAGCGTACTAAGGGCAATTCTGGCTCACAGGATTTAGGAACAAATGTTATAGTGAAACGGTGGTGGGCATACATGGCCGATCTCATGGAAACCAATGAGGATCTTTCTCCAGTTTCCATCCCATTACAGGAAGTCTTCCACATGGACTGAGTGTGAATGGATCTTGTGTATGATGTACTTGCGATCTCTGGATATCTCCAGGGATCTTTTTTTGCAGTTATGTGACTAATGTTACAGACGAATCGGTTCGATAACCGTACATTGGGAAAAATTGTCTTAGGAGTGGCTATGGGGACATTGATTCTGTATGGATTGACGGTTGGCCTACTTGGTTTATCGTTTGCAAAGGATAAGAAAAAGACGAAACAGGCATTGCGTAAGGCGACAAAAGCTCTTGAGAATATCTTACCAGCTTTTCTTGTGGTGATCCTCCTTGTGGGAATCCTTTTGGCATTGATGGATCCCCAATTCATCACATCCCTGATTGGTAGGGACTCTGGAGCATGGGGTACTCTACTAGCTCTCCTTGTCGGTTCTGCGACCTTGATTCCCGGATTTGTTGCATTTCCTACCGCTGCTATGTTGCTTCAAGGAGGGGCTGGTTATATGCAGATAGGTGCCTTCGTATCATCATTGATGATGGTTGGAGTTGTGACTTTCCCGATAGAGAAAACGTATTTCGGAATTAAACTGACAGTACTGAGAAATGCATTGGCCTTTCTGTTCTCCATCGTTGTTGCACTTGGTATTGGATACGTGATGGGTGAATTATGAAACATATTGTAAGGCGTTACCGTGTATTTTTTGTCGTATTGGTTTTGATGGGGATACTCTTTCTGTTCAACCAGGAACTGGGTAAGAGTGCTTTTGAAAAGGCTGGATATACAATTAAGGAAATGTTGCTTATCATTCCTCCTGTCTTCATTCTACTTGGATTACTCGATGTCTGGGTTCCCCGTGAAACTATGATGCGTTTCATGGGTGAAGGCTCTGGATTTCTCGGTATCCTCTTAGCTTTCTTGTTGGGAAGTGCTGCCGCAGGACCTCTCTATGGTGCTTTCCCCATTGCAAGTGTATTCATGAGAAAGGGAGTAAAGTTCTCCAATATCCTCATATTCATCGGGGCCTGGTCCACAACGAAGATACCTATGTTCCTTTTTGAGATGGAGGCACTTGGAGCGCAATTTGCCATTACCCGATTGGCATTCAATATTCCGGGTATCTTGATTATCGGATGGACACTCTCGTCACTGTTGTCCAAGGAGCAGATCTCTGCCATCTATAGGAAGAACGAGGAATCCCATATCTGAGTAATTTTTGCAAAATTCCTTGCGTTTTTAGCATAAAGGGGTAAGATTTACAGGTGTGGAGGGTTCCTATGGAGGGAAAATCAAGATCTGGCAGTCTTTTAGTTATCTTGAATACGATTGGATTGATAGGGACATTGGTTGTGAATGCATTAGCCAATGCCTTGCCTTTGAATGGAAGGAATACGGGTGAAATTTCCGACTCTATTCCCAATCTGTTCGTCCCATCGGGAACGACATTCGCCATTTGGGGAGTAATCTATGTCCTTTTAATCGTCTTGGTGGTCTATCAGATAGGACAGCGAAACAAGACTGCATTCCCCGATCCGATTGAAGCATTGGGAATCTGGTTTTTCATCTCTTGCCTTGCCAATGGAGCTTGGATATTCGCATGGCACTGGCAATTACAGATCCTTTCAGTTCTCATCATGCTCGTTCTCCTCATCTCACTCATAGTAATGCATATTAGAAGTCGCGAGCCAGAAGCTCCTTTAGGGTATCGCATTGCAATCATGCTCCCTATCAGTGTCTACTTCGGGTGGATCACCGTTGCTACGATAGCAAATGTCACATCGGTGTTGGTCGTATTGGATTGGAATCGCTTCGGGCTTTCACAGGTCTTTTGGACTGTAGCGGTAATTGTGGTGGCGATAGTGATCAACCTCCTTATCGTCATTATAAAAGGCGATCCGTGGTTCGCTCTTGTTGGAATATGGGCGTTGTACGGTATCTATACCAAACGAACCATGGCTGAATTCGATCCGGTTCCAGCAGTCGAGTATGCAACTCTAGTTGGTATGGGTCTGATTGGTATGGCGATTCTCGTTCATCTAGTGGTTAAAGGGAGAAGGGTGGCAAGAGGAGAGGCTTAATAAATAAATATTGTTATTAATGGAATAAATTGTGACAAATTGTTGACATTTAACATAAATATGCGATAGTTAAGCTGTAATGGGTTACCGAGTTTGTTATGATCAAGATGAGGACAATCATGGAACAATCGAGGTCAATAAACGTTCGCATATGCCTTTCGATAGTGCTGATAATGCTGCTTGTCTCACTTACTGCATGCGATCCCCAAATAGACGATCCTCCAATAGCTGATTCCAATACCTTCTTGGAATTCGGTGAAATCATGGAGGAAGCACGTACATTTTTAGCTGATCGTGGGGTCACAGAAGATGATATCCACAGTGCACTCTTACAATATACCGTTGGGTACAATCGCGTCACCACGTTGATAAACTCTGTAATCTATGCAGACTTCGAACAGACTGATCGTGCGCTAGTAAAGAGAAGAGTTGATGCAGCCATAGCGGAATTGGATGCATTCAATGATGTCTGTAAGAACCTTGAATCCATCGGTAAGGAACTTGAGACAGCCCTTGATGAACTGGAAACCACATATTCCGCAGATAAACTTGAGGCAATGATTCGCTCAACACGAGCTGAAGAGGGTGATACATGGTATGCCCGACGCTTGATCGAGATCATGATAGATCCCGATGTGAGTGTAACGTTCAAACTTGAAGATATCGCGAGAAAGACTGGAGTCGGCATGAAGAAACTCCGGTACATCATGAATCAGACTGCTGAGCAATACCGTACGAACATCGATATCGTAGATGCAGAAGAATATGATAAGGAGATCGAGTACCTAGAGACTGTTCGGGACACTGCAGGTAAGGTGAATGCTACATTGGCGTTGGCATCACCTCTCGGCGCTTTCCAAGCTGGTGCCGCAGCGACTTCCACTGTTACCACAACCGGTGCTAACGCAGTAGGGTGGTTGGCAAAAGGGAAAAAAGCTATGGCTGTGGTAGAGAATGCCAGTGCATTCATTACCTTCAGTGATGGTGTGGTCAATCTGGCGGTTGATGAGAATGATATTCCACCGGCTTTCAAGAGTGTGGCAGCTGTCAATACCTATGTTGGCATAGCCTTAGGCGGGGTGAGCGGGTTTAAGGATATCTCTGCGGGAGAGAAAGTCGTTGGAATCGTAGGAGCCGCCACCGATGGCACTACAACATACTTCAAGATAAGAGATGGGAAGGTAGAGAAATCAGAGGCACCACTGAGTCCCGATGCTCCAGCTACTGTGGATCTACCTGCATCTGAAGTACTAGATGGTGTCTTGCCACCGGGAAAGTATGCAATACCGGATGTCGATATCGATGATTGGAATTTCCCCGAATTCGACTGGAGTGATACTCGTTGGGAAGACTATTATGATGACCTGCTCATAGGAGAGACATTGGACGCCTTCTTAGCAGACCTTGATACAAGTTTCCAAGACATACTCGATGCATGGGATCCTTCGGTAAATGATGAAAACCTTCAAAAAATCACCGTTGATACCGATGGTCTTCCCGATTTCTTTGAAGATGCGGATCTCGGCGATGAGTTTCCCGATGCAGAAGATCTTGAAGATGATCCTGATCCTGTCGATTTTACCGTTCAGATATTCGCTGAGAGTTCCTCGACCACTGTCCCCTTTACCGTCACATTGACTGCAGTCCCAAGCGAGGCGTTTCTCTATGGACAGACCGAGTTCGAATGGGATTTCGGCGATGGCTCTGATCCGTTGGAGATACTCCCGGGTGATGATGATTATAGTTCTCAGGTGGTGCACGGATACACCACGGTTCCCGTCGATGATTCCTTCACCGTCTCTGTGATGGCTACCGACCCGCGTGGATTCACTGTCCGACATAGTAAGACTATAACGGTTGGAAAGACGCTTCAACAGTTGATAGATACTGCCTCCACGACGACCGTATCCGTACCTGCCGGGACATTCACTGAATCGATAGTAGTCCGCAAAGGATTATCTGTGGTAGGGGCAGGAGAGGGTAGCACTATCATAGAAGGGACTGTAGAACTTGAACCAAATACAGTACTGAAGGACTTGACCGTAAGAGGAACACCGACAAGCAGAGGTGTCCGCAATAGTAGCTACGATGCGCTTTGGGAAGACCAGATGGGCATCGATATCGATATCGACCATGTCACCATCGAGAACACGCCAAATGGCTATTATGCCCTCTGGTTCAAAGACCCCTCGGAAGATGAAGAGTTGCCCTTTACTGGAACGATCACCTATACGACTGTCAAGAACAATGAGTATGGAATTTTCATCTCATATCTCGATGGCAAGATCGGTGATTGTATTGTGGAAAACAATAAAGACGTAAATCTCCGGATCAAAAGAACTACAGCTACATCTTATGTAGGAGAAAATAGTATTCGGGGGTCTGGAAATTATGGTGTCTCGATTGATGAACTCAATGGAAGCTTCAATAATAACCTCGTGGAGAAAAACGGAGGTGGAGTACATATCTTCGCCATGTACGAAGGTTCTGGGGTAACAGATAATACCATTCAAAACAATCCCGATAGTGAACACCCCGAAAACAGTTATAGCCCGAGGGGAGGCATATCGGTTTCTGAGATGTTTGGTGGAGAGATAACCTCCAATATCATCAAGGGCAATAGTGCTCAATTTCATGGTGGAGGACTGAATATCAGTAATATGTACCCAGGAGCGGTCGTAACGCAAAATGAAATTATGGATAATTCATCCCAAAGTGACGGTGGAGGAGTTTTCATAAGCAATGCTGGTTATACTTTTGACCACACTGGTGGATACAGTGAAGGAACTGGAGCGCTTTTCACCTATAATAAGATTATCGGAAATAGTGGTGCCGATGGTGGTGGTCTTTATGTCCACACGATCAACAATGCCATGATCGATCACAATAATGTAAACAACAATGAAAGCGTTGCGGAAGGTGGCGGCATAGCGATGCAAATGGTCCATGGTTTGGTGAGCAACAATAGCATCAACGGTAATCTAGCAAAGACCGATGGCGGGGGAATGTATGCTTCCAACGTCACTTCAACAGGTTATGTTATCGGTAATGAGATTACTGACAATACTGTCACAGTGGTACATGAACGTTCGGGGCGTGGCGGAGGATTGGCCATTCCCAATATCAACGGCAATGTTAGCAATAACACTATCGCTGATAATCTCGTTGATTCGGATATAGATAGAGGTTTTGGTGGAGGCGCCCACATATCTGTGCTTCCTGGTGGCGTCTTTGAGGATAATACTATTACTGGCAATACTGTCGATTATCGCGGCGGAGGAGTGTTCGGATCCATAGCGGATGGCGCATCGTTCAAGAATAATACCATCACTGGTAATACAGCCGCCAATGATGGTGGGGGCGGCTATATGAGTCGAAATAGTACCTTAGGATATCTGATAAAGGATACTAACTCGATTAGTGGGAATGTTCTCACTGATCCTGGAGACACCTCGTATACCGATTTGTATTCCAGTGTGGCTGAGGATAGGAAACCGATACCCATTCCTGAGTAGTGCTGTTACCGGATGGTTTTGCCGACATGCCTCAATACGTCATCCCCGAATTGATGGCCGTATGCATCATTCAGATCCTTGAATCCATCTATGTCCAATACTACCAAACAAAGTTGCTTATCCATTCTTGTGATAGTTTTCAACAGAGGATCAAACTGTTCTGTCATCCAAAGACGATTATGCAAACCTGTCAATATCTTTCGATCGGATGGAGTTTCCTAAACCTTAGGATTCCTTCGAAGATGAGAAAACGATTTACCTGATGTGTAAAGCTTACCCTTGAACAGCACAGCCTTGCACACGTTGATCCGACCTGTGTTGATCATCGATTGGATAGCTACCGTGATATCTTCGATCTCCCATGTTCCCAATATGCCGAAATAGGGGTTCTGTCTATCTATGGATGGACAACTACGTAGTGATCGTGAACCTTTGAGGAGATGGGAATAGGATTCTATGGTGAAACGGAGAGGAAACCTTGTGCAGAGTCTCCCAATCTCTTCTTCTCCATCCGCTGCAGGTACGACTTTGCGATTGCAGACGTCGCAACCGCTACACGAGTCATTTTGGAATCCCATCAATTCCAGAAGTGCTTTCCGTCGACAGACCTCATGCTGTTCAAATAGGTGAAGTAGATTTGTATATGGGGCTTCATTACCGAGAACTTTAGCCCGATCGCTATCTTCTCTACCTACGAGAACAATAGAATATGCCGGATTTCCATCCCTACCTGCGCGACCAGATTCCTGCAGAAAAGACTCCACATCGCTAGATAGATCAAGGTGGATGACCGTTCTTATATTCTTCTTATCGACTCCCATGCCGTATGCCGAAGTGGATACCAGCAGTGCATGCTCGGCATGGAAGAACCATCTTTCCGTAGCTGCACGTTCCTTTTTATCCAACCCAGCGTGATAGTACCGAACGGGTAGGGTGGCAAGTCTCTCCTTCAACTTCCATGCGTAGGTTTCGCACCGTTTCCTACTGGAGCAGAAGACTACCGCGGGAAGCTGTATGGAATAGGATACCAACATCTGTAGTTCATGGATCTTACACAATGAAGGGAGGACTCTATACGAGATATTTGGGCGATCCGGATCCCCTTTCACGATATGGGCTATCCTTCCCGAGAATAGTATCTTTGATATGCGACTAATGATCCTTGGTGAGGCTGTGGCGGTGAATGCTGTTATCTGTGGTGGATCCAGTGTTTTCAGGAGCTTCCCCAATTCCAAGTACGCAGGACGGAAAACATCACCCCATTGGGTCACGGTGTGTACCTCGTCTATCACCATGAGCGAGATTTCCAACTTCTTCAAACGATTGATCACTGAAGGGCTCTTTATGGTCTCTGGATTGGTTATGATGAACTTTACCGTATCGTTTTCCAGTCGATACCATAAGACCTCTCGTTCTTGATTCGTTTGTCCCCCACGCAAGATTATCGCCTCAGCACCAATCTCTGCCATTCTACGTTCTTGGTCGTTCATCAAAGATAACAGTGGGTAGATCACGATGGTAATGCCAGGAAGCAATAGTGCAGGGAGCATAAAGCACACACTTTTCCCACTACCGGTGGGTAATACGACGATCTGCTCCTTATGGGCTAAATCTGCTGTTTGTTCTCCGGATAGACCACCCTTTTCTAAAATCGTGCGAATGACTAACTCCTGATACGGATATAGCGAAGGGAGATGGAATCTGTTATGGAGGATTGACGATATCATGTATTCCAAGTCTTCCATAATTGAAAGATGCCGATGAAGTCGGTTTTGCTTCAAATATAGGTGAAGTGGTTGACTATATTACTAATTAGTATTATATTCAAATCATGAAGACCAAAAAGTCATATGGAGAAACTAACGATTTGAATTTGAAGACACTGGTCGCACTCTCACGATGTTTCCAATCTGTAAGGAAGCGGGAGATGAAGACCATAAAAGGTGCTGGTCTCACCGTTGCCCAATTCGGGGTATTGGAGATTCTTTACCATAAAGGAGATCTTCGTATACGGGAAATAATCGAGGGTACCCTATCAACCGGTGGAAATATGACTGTCGTGATTGAGAATTTGGAGAAGATTGGTTTTGTCTCACGATATCCTGATCCTAAAGACGGAAGGGCAAGTCTCATCCAGATAACTGATAAGGGGAGGGCTCTAATGAATCGTACTTTTGGAGGACATGTAGAGAATATCGGAGAGATTTTCGCTGTTTTGGATGCTCAAGAGAAACAGGAGCTTATCCTGCTGTTGAAAAAGTTGGGCACTGGTACTTGATCACTATAGGAAGGGGCGGTTTTTTTAAATTAATATTACTATATAGTAATAAAAATAGAGAATAATGATATAAGGAGTAATGATATGGCTGACGTAAAATTGGCAATAGTTTTTTATAGTATGGGAGGTTCAAACTTCCAAATGGCAAAGTGGGCAGCAGAAGCGGCTAAAGAGTCGGGTGCCGATGTTAAGCTCTTGAAAGTGCAGGAGCTTGCACCACAATCGGTAATCGATGGGAACCCTGCATGGAAGGCAACGGTTGAAGCGACAAAGGATATTCCGGTTGCAACAGCGGATGACTTGGATTGGGCAGATGCGATTATCTTCAGTACTCCGACAAGATTTGGAGTCATGGCATCACAGATGAAGCAATTTTTGGACACCATGGGAGGTCTTTGGGCTCAAGGCAAAACTATCAATAAAGTTGTCAGTGCAATGACCTCTGCACAAAATCCCCATGGCGGGCAGGAGGCTACGATCCTCTCCCTCTATACTGTGATGTACCACTGGGGTGCTTTGGTAGCAGCTCCAGGTTATACTGACCCTGTATTGTTTGGAGCCGGTGGAAACCCCTACGGGACTTCGGCTACTATTGGCCAGGATGGAAAGATAGTCGGAGATGTAGAACCTGCAGTGAAACATCAGGCTAAGAGAACCATCTCTGTAGCTCAGGCGTTTAAAAACGGCAATAAGTAACACTTCAAAGATTCAAGATACTCAAGGGAGGCTGTATTCCAGCCTCCCTGATTTTATGAGTAGGTAGATGATGAGATTATTTATTCAATGTATCGGTTGCTGTTCCCTCGGCGAGTTCGGCGGCAAGAGCGAATGTCTCACTCAATGTGGGGTGGGGATGGATGGTCAATGCGATATCCTCCGCCACAGCTCCCATCTCTAGTGCCAAGATAGCTTCTCCGATGAGTTCGCCTGCATTCTTACCAGTGATACCGGCTCCCAGCAGTCTTCCTGTTTCAGGATCGAAGAGGGCTTTGCTTACACCGTTGGTTGCCATGGCACTAAGTGCCCGACCACTTGCCTGCCAAGGGAAAGAAGCCTTCTTGTAGGGAATATTGCGTTCCTTAGCCTCTCGTTCGGTAAGTCCGATCCATGCGATTTCCGGTTGGGTATAGGCTACCGATGGAATTCCCATGGGTGTGAATGCAGAGGGGAGGTCGGTTGCTACTTCTGCCGCTACTTTGCCTTGATGCGCAGCACGATGGGCAAGCATGGGATCACCAGTCACATCTCCGATAGCGAACACATGGGCAACATTCGTCCTTTGTTTCTCATCGGTTACAATCCAACCCCGTTTATCCATTTCGATGGAAGTCTTATCGATTCCAATGGCATCGGAATTCACTTTTCTACCGACAGCGACGAGAACCACATCCGCTTCTACCTCGGAAGGTGCCTTTTCACCCTCCAGACTTACGGTTAGCTGTTTTTTCGTGGCTTTTACTTGGGTAACTTTTGTAGATGTGTGGATAGCTGAATACTGTTTCTTGATCTTCTTGAGCAGAGGTTGTTTCAGGTCCTTATCTGCAGGAGGTATGATGGAGTCGGTCATTTCCACTATGGTTATTTCACTACCTAGACCATGGTAGATTGCAGCCATCTCCAATCCAATGATTCCCCCTCCGATGATCAGCATTCGTTTGGGGATTTCAGCCAGAGCCAGGGCTTTTGTGGAATCCCAAATCCTCTCATCTTCGTAGGGAATGCCCGGTATCTGCACCGGTCTCGATCCTACTGCGATGATGAGGTCCTTGAAACTAATCTTCAGCTCTTCATCTTTTGTTTTGACTACAAGGACGGAATCAGATTCAAACATTCCTTCTCCGGTAATCCTTTCGACTTTTCTCGCTTTGCACAATCCATCGAGTCCACCGGTAAGTGTACCTACGATAGATTCCTTATGTGAGCGCACCTTTTTAAGATCGACGTCCGCTTTCTGGAAGACTACTCCTGCGGATGAGAGCTCCTCTGCATCAGCCATTACTTCAGTAAGGTGCAGAAGGGCTTTCGATGGTATGCATCCAACATTCAGACAAACTCCTCCAAGGATATCCTCTTTTTCTATAAGAGTGACAGCCCTTCCCAGATCAGCAGCCCGAAAGGCTGCACTATAGCCTCCAGGTCCTCCACCGAGGACTACAAGATCACGTTCCAACTCTTTCATGTTGTCCTCCTCCTAAACCAGAATTCGTCTAATATCACCGAGTAGTGAAGAAAGATACGTTACAAACCGAGCTCCGAGGGCACCATCAATCACCCTATGGTCATACGAAAGGGAGAGCGGCAACATATCACGTGGGGTGAATCCTTCACCATCCCAAACCGGTTTCCTTGTAATCTTTGAGAGTCCAAGAATGGCTGCTTCAGGCGGATTCACGATAGGAGTGAATGCTGTTCCTCCAATGCCTCCCAGACTTGAGATACTGAAACTGGCTCCAGAGATATCCTTGCTTTTCAATTTTCCCACTCTGGCACGTTCTCCAAGATCTGCCAAATTCGCCGCTATTTCCTTTACCCCCATCCGGTCCGCATCCCTGAGAACTGGGACCATAAGGCCATCAGGAGTGTCAACGGCAATTCCAATATGATAGTAGTGTTTCAGAATCAACTCCCCATTTGCTCCATCATACGAGGCATTGAATTCGGGGAATACCTTCAAGGCTGTAGTGACAGCTTTTACCACAAAGGGGAGGATACTGATCTTGACCTGCTCCTCTTTTGGCAATCTGGACATCTCGTTCTTGAGTGTGTGTCTGAATGCTTCGAGTTCTGTCACATCCGCTTCATCGAATTGGGTAACCAATGGAATGGTCTGCCAACTTTTCTGCAAGTGAGGACCGCTGATTTTCTGTATTCTGGTCAATGGCTTGCGTGAGACTTCTCCGTATACGGAAAAATCCTCCAATTCCATCTGACTTGGAGTTCCGACAACTCCACCGCCACTTTTAATCACCCGTTTCACCAGTTGTTGCACATCTTCTTTCTGAATTCTTCCATGTGGGCCAGAACCTTCGACAGAAGCTAAGTCCACCCCCAATTCACGAGCATATTGTCGGACAGATGGGGTCGCGTGGTAGATTGCTCCAGGTTTTTGTGAATTTACTAAATCCTTATCACTCTTTTTAGGTGTGCTCTCCTGCTTTGTTTCCGATTTCTCTGAAGGCTCTTCTTGCTTCTCGGGTTCTTCCTTAGGAGGTTCCTCTTTCGGTTCCTCCTTTTTCTCAGGTTCCTTTTCTTCAGTAGACTGTCCTTCCTCTTCTTCGACTTCGATATCGGCAAGCAAGGAATCCTTTGAAACCAGATCTCCCTCTTTCACATGGACCTTTTTGATCGTTCCTGCGAAAGGTGATGGGATATCGGTCACTGCCTTGGCACTCTCAAGTGCTATCACTGGATCATCGATTGCTATCGTATCTCCCTCGGAGATATATACATCGATGATAGCGACATCGGAAAAATCACCGATGTCAGGTACTGTTATCTGTTTGACTGCCATGATCAGTGCCTCCTCAGCTCAACAATGGGTTGGGTTTATCAACATCGATATCAAACTTCTTGATCGCTTCCTGGACTGTTTTCGCAGGAATCGAGCCAAGATCCGCCAGATTCTTCAGTGCAGAAAGAACGATATAGTATCGATCAACTTCGAAGAATCGTCTCAGGGCTTCCCTGGTATCACTTCTTCCAAAGCCATCGGTACCAAGGATAGTTACCTTCTCCTGAGGGATGAGCCGTCTAACTTGTTCAGGATATGCCCTGATATAGTCGGTGCTGATCACCACAGGCCCTTCATGTCCATCCATGATTTGGGTAAGATAGGGAATTCGTTGTTTCTTCTCTGGATGGGTCAGGTTATACCGTTCGGTCTCCACTCCATCACGATGAAGCTGGTTTACACCAGGAATGCTCCAGATATCCGATTCGACACCGAATTCTTCTTTTAGTATATCGGCTGCGGCAAGGACTTCACGGAAAATGGTTCCACTACCCATCAACTGTACCGTTGGAGTGGACTTCTTTGTTGTCTTCGCTTTTTTGAAAAGATAGGCGCCTTTCAGGATTCCCTCTTCACTACCTTTTGGCATCTCAGGATGAGAATAGTTTTCATTCATCAAAGTAACGTAATAGAAGATATCCTCATCATCCGCATACATCCTCTTCAATCCATCCTGGATAATAACCGCCAGTTCATAGGAAAATGTCGGATCATAGGCCATACAGGTAGGGTGAGTTGCTGCCATGAGTAGTCCATGTCCATCTTCGTGTTGCAAACCTTCTCCATTCAGGGTCGTTCGCCCAGCGGTGGCTCCCATGAGGAACCCTTTCGCCCTGCTGTCGCCGGCTGCCCATATGAAGTCATCGACCCGTTGGAAACCAAACATCGAGTAGAATGCATAGAAAGGAATCATTGTTACATTATTGTTCGCATACGATGTGCCTGCAGCAATCCAAGATGAAATGGCACCGGCTTCTGTAATACCTTCTTCAAGGATCTGGCCTTTTGCGTCTTCCTTATACCACATGAGGCTCTCGGAATCCTGTGGCTCATAGAGCTGTCCCGTGGGAGCATAGATGCCAAGTTGTCTGAAAAGGCCTTCCATGCCAAATGTCCTAGCCTCATCGGGTACGATTGGAACAATTCTTTTCCCGATCTCTTTATTCTTCACCAGTTTTGTAAGCATGCGGACAAACGCCATGGTGGTGGAAATTTCTCGTTCCCCTGAGGAGGCTGTAAGATCAGAAAAGTCTTTCAATGATGGTATTTCAAGTTTTTCTGCCTTTGGATTACGATAGGGTACCGGGCCACCCATGATACGTCTCCGGCGGGCTATGAATTCAGCCTCAGGACTATCGGGTTGTGGTTTAATAAAAGGCATTTCTTCAAGCTTTTCATCGGAAACGGGCACATGGTAATGGTCTCTAAATGCTACAAGTGCTTCTCGATCCATCGATTTCTGGTTATGGGTTCCCATTGATGCTTCACCCGATTTACCCATTCCATATCCTTTGACCGTCTTGAACAGGATAACTGTAGGTTCTCCCTTATGATGTGTAGCTGCATGAAATGCTTCATAAATTTTCCGTGGATCATGGCCACCACGAGTCAACTGCCATAATTCATTGTCGCTCTTGTCGGCTACTAATTCCTGCAGATAGGGATCGTCTCCAAAAATCTTCTCCCGAAGGTAAGCAGGGCCACGGGATTGGATGGTCTGAAATTCACCATCAACCATGGAGGCGAACTTCTTCAGCAATACCCCCTTGGTATCTCGTTCAAGGATAGAGTCCCACTCAGAACCCCATATCACCTTAATGACGTTCCAGCCAGCACCGCGGAATTTGCCCTCCAGCTCCTGGATGATCTTCCCATTTCCACGCACAGGACCATCGAGTCTTTGCAGATTACAATTGACAACACAGACGAGGTTGTCGAGTTTCTCTCGTGAGGCGAGCGAAAGTGCTCCAAGTGATTCGGGTTCATCCGATTCCCCATCACCCATAAAGATATAGACTTTCCTATCACCGACTTCCTTGAGTCCGTGAGCTTCAAGATATTTCATGAACCGGGCTTGGTAGATTGCCATCATGGGACCTAATCCCATAGAAACTGTTGGGAACTGCCAGAAATCGGGCATAAGCCAAGGGTGGGGGTAGGATGATAGTCCTTTTCCTCCAACTTCCCTGCGAAAGTTGGTCAGTTGTTCTTCCGTTAGTCTTCCCTCTACGAAAGCCCGTGCATACATCCCTGGAGCGGAGTGTCCCTGAAAGAATATTAGATCAGGACCGTATTCGGAATCGGGACCTTTGAAGAACCAGTTGAACCCAACTTCATAGATTGCGGAAGAGGATGAGAAACTGGCGATATGCCCGCCCAACCCCTTTCCATCTTTGTTTGCTTTTGCAACCATGGCCATAGCGTTCCAACGGACATAAGCAGATACATTCCTCGCAACCAACGAATCGTCTTTCGGGATACTCGCTTCCTTATCTTGTATTACCGTGTTTACATACGGGCTGATTACGCCTGGCGAAGTGTTGACCCCTTGGTTCCTCGCGGAGTGGGTAAGCTCATTGAGCAAGTGGTCCGCTTTATCGGCGCCTTCATGTTTGATGACACCTTCCAATGACTGTAGCCAATCTGTCGTTTCTGCGGGATCTGGATCATGAAAAACCTGTTTACTCATGGATGTCCTCCGTAGTGCTTGGGAATTCCTCTTGTCAAAAAGCATCTGCAGCAAGAAATACGCTTAAACTATACCCGCTACAAATTGGGAACTCAACCAAAATCATCGAAGAATCCCTTCTCCGATAACCGCACTGATATATATGTATGTATATAAATTCGGAAAGATCCTGTGAACAGTCAAGCGTTTGTTGCAAATATCACATACTACCTAAACTGATTTGGTTTTCTTGAGGGAGGGATTGGCAATGTTCTGAATGGTCTGCAAGCAAACTTTCGTTTTCTGTGCTCGTTCGGTAATGGATCCTAACGTTACCTGCTAGATAAGCCCGTCATGATAACCAGCCATATATGAGATCTTACGGGCTGTTTCTTGGACAGCAGGTATGGTATCTTCGATCTCCTGTACCGACATATAATTCTCAAAGGCGGAGAGGCTGATCGCAGCAATAATCTTTCCAGTTCTGTCACGAATCGGGGCTGCATTACAGTTGTCTTTAAGGATATACTCATTCCTATCTCGGGCTACCTGGTCCAAGCGTACCTTTTCCAATTCCAATTTTAACTCGGAAGGATCAACAATGGTTTTACTGGTGAAACTTTTGAGACCTTTTTTTGCAATAAGGTCATCCAATTGAGAGTCGTCCATTTCACATGTGAGCATTTTTCCCAACCCTGTACAGTGAAAGGGAAGGGCTTTACCCGGAGTGAAGTACGTCCTAGGAAGATTGAGACTGTCTATCCGGTCGACGACTAAGATCTCATCCAAATTGAATACGCCCATATTGATATTCGCCTTCGGATACTGGTTCCAGAGCAATTCGAGATATGGCATGGTAAGTTTTCTGATTTCCAGTGATACAAGTGCATTCCGTGACAGTTGTAGACTTTTAAGGGATGTAGCATATTGACCGGAATGATCATCTTTGACCATATATCCTGAGGCAACAAGACTTGCAAGAAGCCTGAAGGCCATGTTGGTATTGATGTCCAAAGAGTCGCATACGTCTTGAATGGAGAGAGGGTGCTCACGGGAAGCCGCCAGATCTAGGATCTGAAAACATCTCATAACCGATTTGATATTGTATTTGTCCGAATTGTTTGTCTCAGTATCTGCCATAATTATAAATTATACCTCATCATATTGAAAATTCAAAGTGGAAAAATAATAACTTTATAAAAATATATAAGTTGGTTTGATTTTTATAGCGTGCCTGATATGGTTTTTATTGTCAAGATGAATGGTTAATTATCTTTTCTGGTAATATTTATGCATAAATCGTAAGTAATTTACTAATTCAGCTCTAAAACTCGATGAAATATATAAATTAATAAGCTTTATATAAAATTATAAATAATAGATGAAAAATCAAATTAAAGTTGACAGAAATTAAAACAGCCGATACGCTTGCATGGGTGAGCCGGATTGATTCGCAATGGTCCTAGCGAGCCAGAAAAGAGTAACAGTTTGGAGGTAAACATGAAAACCCCTATCGTTGAATCCATGGAAGTTTTCCCAGTCGCTGGTCACGATTCCATGCTACTAAATCTCAGTGGTGCCCACGCTCCATTCTTTACGCGGAATGTCGTGGTGCTCAAGGACAGTGCAGGCAATATCGGAATCGGTGAAGTACCTGGAGGAGAGAAGATTACCAAGGCATTACTCGGTATCAAGCACTTGGTTGTCGGTACCTCGATTGGAGCGTATAAGAATACGTTGCTTTCCGTTCAGCAATCCATGTCAGGTAAAGATGATGACGTCCGTGGTGCCCAGACATTCGATCTTCGCACCGGGGTCCATGTAGTGACTGCTGTTGAAGCTCCATTGCTCGACCTTCTTGGAAAGCATCTGGGAGTTCCTGTCGCGGCATTGCTTGGAGACGGCCAAAGACGTGACAAAGTTAAAATGCTTGGATATCTCTTCTATGTAGCTGATCGGAAAAAGACCGATTTGCCATATATCGGAGAGGAAGATTCTTCGGTCGATTGGTACCGACTCCGACATGAAGAGGCTCTCTCGCCGGATGCGATTGTAGCGCTGGCGAAGGCAAGCAAGGACCTCTATGGATTTGACGATTTCAAGCTTAAAGGTGGTGTTCTTGCAGGAAAGGAGGAGATTGAGGCAGTCAGAGCCTTGAAAAAAGCATTCCCTGATGCACGGATTACCATTGACCCTAACGGTGGGTGGAAACTTGCCGAGGCAATTGAACTCTGTAAGGACCTCCATGATGTACTCACCTATTGTGAGGATCCCTGCGGAGCTGAGGGGACTTTCAGTGGTAGAGAGGTGATGGCTGAATTCAGAAGGGCTACCGGATTGCCGACCGCGACCAATATGATAGCCACAGATTGGCGCCAGATGGCCCATTCAATTATGCTCCAGTCAGTTGACATTCCTCTTGCAGATCCTCATTTCTGGACAATGGAGGGTTCTGTCAGAGTTGGCCAGATGTGCGACATGTTTGGACTCTCTTGGGGTTCACATTCAAACAACCATTTCGACATCTCTCTAGCTATGTTTAGCCATACTGCAGCAGCTGTTCCCGGGAAGCTGAATGCCATAGATACCCATTGGATCTGGCAGGAGGGAACTGAACGTCTTACGGTCGAACCATTGAAGATTGTGGATGGCTTTGTGACTATTCCCGAAAAACCTGGTCTAGGGGTCGATGTCGATATGGAACGTATCATGGTAGCCAATGCTCTTTACAACGAGCAGTGTCTCGGAGGTAGGGATGATGCGGTAGGTATGCAGTACCTCATTCCTGGCTGGAAGTTTGATTCAAAGAGCCCATGTTTGGTTCGTTAAATATAATAGGGTTATAAAAAATCAAATAATGTTTGACAATTATAAAATAGCATTATAGTATTTGTGAGTAAATCAAGAAAATACCTAACCAAAATTGGTAGGTACATTACACGGAGGAAGAAAATGAAGAAATTACTCGTTTTGCTTATGGTCCTTTTCCTTGCTCTCTCATTCGTAGGTGCACAGGGACAGGAAGAGGGTGCTCCTGCGGATGCTGTAGAAAAGTATCCATCACAGGCAATCAATTTGATCGTACCGTACGCTGCAGGTGGTAACTCGGACTTCAACGCCCGTGCCATTGCGAAATATCTTCCCAAGGTTCTCGGCCAGCCTGTTGTTGTAACCAACGTTCCCGGAAGCGGTGGAACAATCGGTGCTGCCCAGGTCAAGGATGCAAAGGCTGACGGTTATACCATCTTGGTGCACCAGCTCTCCCTTTCAATTGCCGAGGCTGCAGGAATGGCTGACTATGGTATCCAGGATTTCGAAATGGGTTCGGTATTCTCCAAGGCTTCTCCTGAAGTATTGGTCTCTCTCGCCGACGCTCCTTTCAACAACACCGAAGAGCTCATCGCTTATTCCAAGAAGAACCCTGGTAAAGTCAAGTTGACTGCTAATACCGGTGCTTCGACCATGTGGATTGCAATCGGTTTGACGAATGCCGGCGCAGACTTGAACATCGTTTCTTCTGGTGGTAGTGGTGAAAGACTTCAGTTGGTTTTGGGTGGACATGCCGATATCGTTCCTCTTAACTACAGTCAGATCAAGGATTATGTCGACAATGGAACATTGAAGATCGTCGCTAGTGCTAGTAACAGCCGTTCCGAATTGATCCCCAACGTGAAGACCCTTCGTGAGTCTGGTGTCAGTGCCGGTTATGACTATCTCAACACCATGATCTTCCCCAAGGGTACCGACAAGGCAATCGTGGAGAAGTTCTCTAACGCAGTTGGCGAAATCATCAACAACAACGAAGAGTACAGAGCAGAAATGAAGAAGGCATTCCAGCCACCCACATGGATGAATGTCGAAGATTCTAATGCACACTGGTATACCGAACGTGATGAGCTCATGGCCATCAGTGACGTGCTCCAGGGCAAATAAACCTATACCTGATCACCATCAGGTACGAATAACTGGCCTGGAATTGTTTCAGGCCAGTTCAATGTCTATCGAATAGGAGCTTAACTGAAATGAACAGTGATTCAAAAAAAGAACTGGGAGTAGGAATATTCTTCTTGGTTCTGTCAGTCGCCTATATGATCGGAACGACAACCATTTCGACATTTACTCCGTTCGGGAATAGAGGCCTGGATTCACGTTCAGTTCCTCTCCTGATAGGGCTTCTCGCAGGGATTTTGTCATCCATCCAGATTATCACGATCCTAGTGAAAGAACATAAGATGAAAATGACTTCATCCGCAGATCCTGTCGATGAGGTGCAAGAAGTCTGTGATCCTGATGAAGTCGCGTGTGTCGATACGCCAAAGGGGACTGTCATACAACGGATCGACTCCATTTTACCGGTGAAGCTAATTCTTTCCCTGTTGTTCCTTATGATCTATATCGTAGCGTACCAGAAGGTGGGATTCATACTTTCGAGTATTTTTTTCCTCATGAGTGAGTCCCTCTTGCTGGTAAAAGACGAAGAGAGGAAAAAATGGAGAACGTTCATCATTCTCTTCTCCATTGGCGCATCGGTAGTAATTTATTTCGTTTTCACGAAATATCTTTCACTATTTCTTCCCAAAGGGATTCTAGGATAGGAGAAGAGTTATATGTTTGAGTTGATACTATCTGGTTTTGCGGCGGTATTCGCCGATCCCATGAGTATAGGAATGGTTTTCCTTGGAGTAATGGTCGGAATCATTTTCGGGGCTCTTCCGGGTCTCACCGTTGTGGCAGGCTTATCGATGTTCCTGCCTGTCACTTATGTGATGGCAAGCAATGTCGGTCTATCGATGCTTACCGCCATATATATCGGAGGAACTTCGGGTGGACTTATCTCTGCGATCCTGCTCAATATTCCGGGTACTCCCGCATCTATCGCGACTACTTTTGAGGGGTCCCCGATGGCCAAGAAGGGTTTGGCAGGAAAGGCTCTCGGATTAGGTGTTTTCGCTTCATTGGTTGGAACATTGATCGGAGTCATCGTTATGACTCTGCTTTCACCGACCTTGGCTATCCTCACATTGAAGTTCGGACCTTGGGAATATTTCACAGTTACATTCTTCGCACTGACCCTCATTTCCGCACTTACCGGAAAATCTATAGTAAAGGGTTTACTCAGTGCCTTGTTCGGAATGATGTTCGCTACGATCGGACTCTCTCCCATCGATAGCGCTAGACGATATACTTTTGGAAGCTTGCAGCTCACCAGTGGTTTCCACCTTCTGGTGGTACTCGTCGGGCTGTATGCGATCAGCGAAGTGTTTTCTTCCGCATCTTCCAAGCGCCCTCCGGTCAAGGTCCTCAATTACAAGATGAAGGGGTTGGGCTTTTCATTGCATGATCTGAAAGGCAACTGGATCAATCTCATCCGCAGTTCCCTCGTAGGTCTAGGTATCGGTATCCTTCCCGGTATTGGTGGTTCGACAAGCAACATCATTGCATATTCGGTCTCAAAGAATGCAAGCAAGCATCCGGAAAAGTACGGAACCGGAATACCCGATGGTATCATAGCCTCCGAATCAAGCAACAACGCCTCCATAGGTGGTGCGATGATTCCCCTGCTGACCCTCGGTATCCCGGGAGATGGAGCGACTGCGATCCTCCTCGGTGGATTCATGCTCCATGGTATGGTTCCAGGCCCACTCCTTTTCCAGCAGAACGGAGATCTGGTCTACAATATCTTCGGATCCATGTTGCTAGCCACCGTATTCATGGCAATCATGATGTGGGCAGGAATGAGGATGTTCGTAAAGATACTCAAGGTTCCCACCCATATTCTGGTACCCCTCATCGTTGTTCTCTGCAGTATCGGAGCATACGCACTGGGTAATAGAGTCTTCGACATGTGGGGATTGCTGTTGTTCGGTGTTATCGGCTTGCTGATGTCCCGATTTAAGATCCCTGTACCTCCATTCATCCTTGGATTCATTCTCGAGGGTGCATTGGAAACCAATTTGCGACGTGGGTTGGAATATTCCAACGGTAATTTCTGGGAAGTGTTCACCCGGCCTATCAGCGGCATGTTCCTTCTCCTCACCGTGCTATCGCTCGCAACGACTTTGATCAAACAATATCGTGCATCGAAACGAGCTAAAGGAGTTTGAAAATGGGTAAGAAGGAGACATTTCCTGTTGTAACTGAAATGTTGGTGATTCCTGTCGCAGGTAATGACAGCATGTTGCTATCTCTCAGTGGAGCACATGCTCCGTTCTTCACACGCAATATTGTTATATTGAAGGATTCATCTGGAAACACCGGTCTGGGAGAAGTACACGGTGGTGAGGCAATTACTCAAGCACTCGAGGAATCAGTTCCATTTGTCGTAGGTCGACAGATCAGCGAGTATCGCTCGATTCTGAAGACTCTCACCGATAGGCATAACACCCGTTCACGTAATAGTGAAGGGCTGCAAAACCTCTCATTGGCTAATCTGAAGGATGTAGTCCATTCGGAGACTGCGGTAGAGAGTGCATTGCTAGATCTCTGGGGTAAATTTCTCAATATGCCGGTTTGTGAATTACTCGGAGACGGTAGACAACGGGACGACGTTGTTGTTCTTGGATATTTGTTCTATCAAGCGGATAAAAAGAAGACAGACCTTCCCTATATTGATGAGAGTGCCAGTGACAATCCATGGTTCCGAGTCAGACGTAACGCGGCTATGGATAGTAGTGCAATCGTCGAACAAGCTCAGGCATTAAAAGAGTATTACGGATTCAAAGACTTCAAACTGAAAGGTGGGGTTTTGGAAGGCGCGAAGGAGATGGAGGCTGTAGAGGCGCTTGCCTCCCGTTTTCCCGATGCTAGGATCAATATCGATCCCAACGGTGCATGGAAGTTGGATGAAGCGGTAGCACTTTGTAAGAGTAGTAGCCTTACCTATGCTGAGGACCCATGTGGAACAGAAGCTGGGTATTCCGGAAGGGAGACTATGAGCGAATTTAAGATGCGCACTGGTATTCCGACCGCTACCAACATGATTGCTACCGATTGGAGACAATTCTACCATGCAGTGGGTCAGAAGGCTGTCGATATCGTTTTAGCCGATCCCCATTTTTGGACAATGTCCGGATCCGTACGGATAGCCCAGGTCCTCAACGATTGGGGACTTACATGGGGCTCCCACTCGAATAATCATTTTGATATCTCCCTAGCGATTTTCGCACATTGTGCGGCAGCCGCACCAGGAAATATCACAGCGATGGATACCCACTGGATCTGGCAGGATGGCCAGTACATTACACATAATCCGCACCAGATAAAAGACGGTAAGATCCATGTTTCGGATGCACCTGGACTGGGTATTGATATCGACATGGATGCGGTCATGAAAGCACATGAGGTATATACGAAGCTTCCTTTCGGAGCAAGGAATGATGCTGTAGGAATGCAGTACCTTATTCCAGATTGGAAATTCGACAGCAAGAAACCTTGTATGGTCAGATAATTATTTTAAGGAGTTGTATATATGAAGATTGGTTTTATTGGATTAGGTATCATGGGTAAGCCCATGGCGAAGAATCTTTTGAAAGCAGGACACGATGTAGTTGTCTTCGATATCATGAAAGCAAATGTGGATGAATTAGTCACCGCTGGCGCAACAGCGGGTTCTTCTTCCGCAGATGTCGCATCACAGGTGCCATTGGTTATCACCATGCTTCCCAATAGTCCCCACGTAAAGAGTGTTGTCATGGGAGAGAAAGGTGTTCTAGAAGGAGCCTCAGCTGGACTCAAACTCGTTGATATGAGCTCTATCGCTCCTCTTGCTAGTCAGGAAATTGAGAAGGCTTGCGCCGCAAAGGGTGTTAAAATGCTCGATGCACCAGTCTCAGGTGGAGAACCCAAAGCTATAGATGGTTCATTGGCTATCATGGTTGGAGGTGATAAAGCGCTGTTTGAGGAATTGAAAGACATTCTTCTTGTAATGGGTGCTTCTGCTGTCCATTGTGGCACTATCGGTGCTGGAAATACTACCAAGTTAGCAAATCAGATTATCGTAGGGTTGAATATTGCAGCAGTGGCAGAAGCCTTTACCATGGTGAAAAAAGCAGGTGTGGATCCACAACTTGTGTTCGAAGCAATCAAGGGTGGTCTGGCTGGTTCGACAGTCATGAATGCAAAGGCTCCCATGATGATCGAGGGTAATTTCAAGCCTGGATTCAAAATCGATCTCCATATCAAGGATTTGGCGAATGCTATGGATACTGGTCACGGTGTTGGCTCTCCTCTTCCTTTGACTGCAGCGGTCAGAGAGATGATGGAGACTTTGCATGCCGATGGATTCGGACAGGATGACCATAGCGGACTTGCTAAGTACTACGCAAAAGTTTCTGGAACCAAGATCGGAAAATAGTTGGTAACGAAGACCTAGGACAAACCCTAGGTCTCGGAGACGAAGATGCATGCTTCGCCCTTCGGGGCGAAGAGGCTATCACATGTTTCCTGCCCTCGCTTCATGAGTAACTACGAAATACCGGAGGATTGATTATGGACACCGATTTCATCAAGGGCATTATCCCACCAATTGTCACACCCGTCGATGCTGACGAGAAGATTGATGAAAAAACTCTTCGAAAACATATCGACTATATGATCGATGGTGGAATTTCAGGCATCCTGGCCTTTGGCTCAAATGGTGAGTTTTATATGCTCGATGAGGCAGAGATGGAGAAGGTTCTCCGGATCATTCTCGATCAGGTCAAAGGAAGAATTCCCGTCTACATGGGTGTGGGGGCAATACGTACGAGTACCTGTATTCGGCTCGTCAAGATGGGTGCCCGGCATGGAGTAGATGGGGTTTCCATTCTTCAGCCAATGTTCCTCAAACCAAGTGAAGATGAGCTAAGAACCCATTTCAGATCGATCGCCAACGCGGTCTCTGAATTACCGGTGCTCCTATACAACAACCCTGGTCGAACCGGATATGGTATTAGTCAGGAGACGGTAGAGGATCTTGCTCACTCTTTGCCGAATTTGGTAGGAATGAAGGATTCCAGTGGCGATATGACACAAACCATGGAGTTTATCCGTAGAAACGCCGATGTCGGATTCAGAGTCATGTGTGGTAAAGATACACTTATTTACGCAGGGCTTTCAGTAGGAGCGGTAGGAGCTGTTTGTACGACTGCAAACTTCGTGCCGAAACTAGTCTGTTCAATTTATGATAAATACGTGTCTGGAGATTTGCCTGGTTCTCTCGAAGCACAATACAAACTCAATCCCATCCGATTGCAGATGGATAAATCGAGTTTTCCTGTAGCTACCAAGGATTATGCTAATCTGTTGGGATTGGGAGTAGGGAATCCAATCCTACCCAACAAGCCATCGACTGAAAAGCAACTGTCCGGCCTACGCGATCAATTGGGGAAAGCCGAATATCTCTAGAATCCCAAACGGGATCGCACTATGGCTGCTGCTGGAGTCGAAAGACCTAGGTGGCAGCCTAAATTTTACCGTGTCCGCTTTTTTGCGTAGAAGAGCAATACCGCACCGGAGATGATAATCATACCGATTACGCTGTAGAGGTCAGGAGAGTCGTTTACCATGACAATCCAACTCAATACCGCTCCAAGAATAGGATTGAGGAATTTGAGCATATTCAGGTCCGAAATCTTTACTTCGGGTCTTTGGATGAGTCCGTACCAGATGGAAAATCCTATCGCAGAGACCATGCTCAACCACAATAGGCTAATATAAAAGGTAGAGGGAAGGTTAAAATCCATCATTCCTTCCACTGGAATCGATATAAGGAATAGAGTTGCTCCACCGATGAAAATCTGTGCAGAATTCAATTTCATGGGATCGTATGGTTCGGTATTCTTTTTAAGCACTACTTGTAACAAAGATTCGCTAACTGCCGCTATAAGCATGAGCACAATACCCAAGACCTGCAGATCTCCCGTTTCCGGGGTGGAGTTCCTACTCAAGCTAATGATCGCAATTCCGCCTACAGCTGCTAGGAGACTGAAGATCTTTCTTCCGTTCAGATGTTCGTTGTGTAAGAAAATGTGGGCAGATACTGCGGAAAATAAAGGGATCGCTCCAACAATAATAGCTGCGATAGATGCGGGAATCTGATCGATACCATAGTAGTATAAGGCATAGAACAGAGAGGTCTGGAGGACCGATGTCTTGAGGACCAATTTCCAATGTCTTACCGTATGCATGACAAGACCTTTAGGATCATGTAAAAAAAGTGCAAGAAGGACGCCAGCTAGCATGAAGCGGATACCGGCGAATGCCATGGGAGTAGCATAAGAGAGACCACTTTTTACTCCGATGAAAGCTGTAGACCATAAGATTACCGGTATAAGTGCAAGAAGGTATATTTTTTTCATTTGGATTGACTATAGGTCGATTTGTCTTATTTTTCAAGGCGAGAGTTACCATGTCATAGTAAGCTTTTTCCTTGGTTGTGGATCTTGGGAGATGTTGCGAAGGAGTAAGGATTCTTGTACAGTCTCTTTCCATGAAGAAGAAACAACTACAGTTGGGTTTTTTGGTCATCCTGATAGCAGGAGTAATTGGTATCTCTCTCCTGCTTTTCCAGTCAGTCCGGATTTCGGCAAAGCTTGCCGAACGTGCGCCTCTCAGTGCATTGGCTATAGTCGATACTCGAAAACCGACTCAGGCGACACTTCGTGTCCATGGCTGGAACGACGATGATATAGTCGTCACCTTCGCACCTTTTTCCACCCACCATGAAATACCTATTTTAGGACTCTATCCCGACTTTGCTAATCGAGTGGATTTTGTATTGGTTACAGAGGATGGTAAGATCTATGAGAGGAGTCTTACGCTCCGGACGGAACCACTACCTTCCGCGTATCCAGAAATTAAGGTGCAGCGATTGCTTCCTGATCAGATAGCAGAAGGTATGACGTTCCTTCATCTGGGGCATTATGATGAAAATGGGAATTTCTCATCATTGCCTTCAGCTATTGATGGGTACGGAAATGTCCGTTGGTATTACGATGGAGAAATCGGCCATATTCTGCGTCAGCTTGACAATGGGAATCTGCTCATTCAGGGGAGCATTTCATCGACAAAACCCGATAACCTGCTTTTTGAAATCGATATGTTGGGTAGAATGATCGCTACACGAGCACAAGTACCAACAGGAATCCACCATGATCTGACAATCATGGAAAATGGCAATTTTTTGATCCTGAGTACTGCTCCAAACTCTTTCGAGGACGGAGTGGTGGAAGTAGATAGAAATACTGGAGAAATCGTGAAGGGGTATGATTTCAGGGCAATTCTCGATCAACAACGACCTCCACAACCGAGAAATCTGGAGCCTGCCGACTGGCTGCATCTTAACGGAATCGACTATACTCCAACCGATTCGAGCTTTATCGTCTCTGGAAGGGATCAAAGTGCTGTAGTGAAAGTGGATGTGAAAACCGGAGAGCCTATATGGATATTGGGTAACCATGAACACTGGGAAGAACCCTTTACAAGTTACTTACTAGATCCGCTAGGGGAGGGGTTTACCTGGCAGTGGGGGCAACATGCTCCAATGTTCCATCCTGAGAATACCAGCAGGATCTTAGTCTATGATAATGGTAATGAACGTTCATATTCAGATCCTGTAGCTCCCCGAGAGAATTTTTCCCGAGCAGTGGAATTTGAGATTGATGAACAAGATATGACCGTAAGACAGGTTTGGGAATATGGGAGAGAACTCGGTTCTGAAACATTCACCCCTTTCATTGGAGATGCTAACTATTTAGCTAATGGCAATAGATTAATCTGTTTTGGAGGAATAACCCGCAATCTAGACGGAGAACCAGTAGAGTTATTTGATTTCGCTAATAATACACTCAATCCCATGAAAATATCGGCAAGGATAGTGGAAGTAACACACGATTTTCCTGCGAAGGAGGTACTGCGTATATCCATATCGAATGACGATAGTGAATCCTACGAAGGATATCGCAGTTATCAAGCCGAGCGGTACCCTTTATACCATCATAGCTTGCTCGATTAAGTGTTCATTTACCAAGATCTCTCCATGCTACTATTTCAATCGGTTTGTTTCTTGCGGTTTCACTTGCATTGTTATATGCTTCAAATGGATAAACACATATCGGAAAGGAGGATTCCATGAAGAATCGCTTGCGTGGAGTAATGGTAGGTTTGATTCTCACGGTGAGTATAGTCATGGTAAGCGTAGGTTGTGCTACGAGTGTTACTATGCGCTATATGGTGCCTGCTGAGGTCAACATGGCCAATTATAAGAATCTTGCGATAGTTTCAGCAGAACCGTACAGATTCACTGCATTCACTAGTCCTTCAACGATTATCCAAGATATGAGTGGAACCTCTCCCTATACGGTATTCTCCGGTTTTGGAGGTAATACAGAGCGGGAAATTGCAAAATATCTCACTACTCGAATCGTAAGTGATCTGACCAAAGCCGATTATTTTTCTCTACTCATTCCTCCCTCATCAGATGATATAGGCTTGCAATATGCCAAGTTCAAACAATTAGGATATGATGGTCTGCTACAGGTTCGGGTCTCACGACTTGATGTAGATGAGTACGTCTATGCCAAAGAGGAGACTGAAGTATTGCCCCCGGAAGTAGAAGGGGGAGAGCCTACAACCCAGAAGGTATTGCACCACCATGTAATGCAGAAAGTTGCAATAACCGTGGAATTCATTGTTAAGGATACTGCTACCGGTGAAACAGTTATAGTCAGGTCTTTCTCCGATGCAAAAGAGAAATCCTACAAGATCGATCCCGATTCCAGCAATTCATTCTCTGCTCCATCTCTTTACGATTGGCTAAGACCCATGGTCGATCGTTTCTCCAGTGATTTCGCCAAATTGGTTGCACCACGATGGATAACAAAGTCGGTAGCTCTCATGGCAAACAAGCCGGAAAATCCTCGGGTAGAGACTGCTTATCTAGAAGCAAAAGAGGGAAGTCTGCAAATTGCTCTTGAAGGATTCTTGGCCGAATGGAAAAAATCAAAGCATGTCCCTTCAGGATACAATGCCGCAATCATTCTGGAATCCTTTGGACAGATCGACCAGGCATTAGAACTGATCGATGAAGTTTGGCGCTATAGTGGGAATCCTACGGTAGAATCGAGAAAAATACAGATGCGGGAAGCATGGGAATCACACAAGAAGGCACAACAGCAATTGTAGACGACATACTGATATATTTTTGATACCTCGAGAGAATTTTGCTGTGCTGGATCACCGATTGTGATAGGATAAGTAGGAAAAGAGATACATAACGGTAGGAGGTTACCATGAAGAAAATTTCAATTATACTTTTGGTTCTCATGATTGTGCTCGCTACTCCTCTATTTGCCGCAGATCAGATATTGCGGGCAGGGATGTGGGCGGAAGCAAGTAATTTACGCGATATACGAACTCCCAGCGAGCTCGATTTTACCCTCAATCCTTATCTGTACTATGAATTTGGAAGGCCTTCTGCCGATAATTTCACAGCTTACGGATATGTTGATGCTCCCTATGTGATCGGTGATGCATTCGATACACTCTGGCCTGCTGTCGGTGCGGGATTTAACTATCGTATCCATAGCTCCCAAGATGCGATCATGAATACCGGTCTCTCCCTTGCGAGCGATAAGGCTGAGACTGCAGGTACATATATCGATGCATTGGGACATTTTTATTGGTACCCCTATAATCGGGCTACCGAAGTGACGGTCATTCCCCACTTCGGGGACTTCGTTGATGGTCTGCGTTTCGGTTTGGGATTGGAAGCTGGAGCTGTAGTGGAGAATCTGCTTGAAGATGCCGATATCGCCACGATAATCAATGGCGCTCTGGCCGGAAGGATGGTAGCCGGGGCCCAATTGAGCGAGCGCTTCTGGCTCCAGACACAACTAAAATTGAAGGTTCCTGCTTTTGTCGCACCTTCATCGTTCGATACCTATGGATTGCATGCCAGTGGTATCTTGGATACTTCATTTGGCTACTATGGTGATCGTTTGTATCTGACTACCGGGCTCTATGGAAAACTTGTAGCCAGTAACCTCTTCACTCAGGATGGCTTGTTGGAAGGAGCCGCTTACCAGTACGATTTCAATCTCTGGGGAGAACTCGGTTTCTTCGTGATCGAGAATCTCAATGTCTACGCAGGAGCCGAATTCTCAGGGTGGCGCGGAGTATCTGATGACTCTGCTGTCGCCTATTTCGGTGTAGAATATTATTTGCTTTAGAAGGAAGGGGAAAACTTGACAGAGTATTATCTCGAGCTCTGTCAAGTTGCTTTTCTAGGATTCGAAATATCGATTTTCCCAATGTCCTTCCATTGAACGGGAAACATCCTGTAAGCTATCCGACACCGCTTCTGATATCTGCTGCAATCTCTTTTTTCTATTTCCAGCAGTGCCCTTAGCTTGTATCTTTGAAAGTCTGATAGGTTTTCCTACATCGACCAATGCCGCTTTCCCCCTAGGACTATAGCGGGTATTGATATTGCCACCCGAAAGTCGATTGGTGACATCCAAGAGGTTCAATGCATATTCACAAGCCCTCCCGGCTGAACAGGGAGCTGCGATATACGAGGGATCGATATATTCCAACACATCGACCAGTTGCGAGTGTCGGAGATAAATATGGGCCTCCATGGCATGTCGATCTGCAATACTTCTTCCAACCGGGGACAAATGTTTTGGATTGAACTCCTGTGGGTGGATATCCTCGACACCCCTATAGCGCAATCTGAATACGCGATCGAGCAAAGAGCCTTCCCGATCAAGTCCAGCCATGCTTTCCGCTTGTACAAGGGCTTTGTCGCAGATAGTCAATATTCTATCACGTAATGTACTGGTAGAATCGGTTGGTAGCTCTATTTGAAACAATTGTTCAAGCATGATTACCGTTTTGACCGTAGCTTCCTGCAATAGCGTGAGGATCGGATGTTTATCACGCCCCTCCAATGGGATACCCGTCTGTGATTCCCAACGTGCCAATACCGAACGGATGAAGTTCTCTGGTTCTTCCGAATGGCGGTAGCCGAGTGAGATCGGGATAATAGTTACTTCTTTGGAACTCTCCTCACCCCATGTAGCGAGTGATGCAATTCCAGGTGCTATGGAACTACACATGTACATTTGATAAGTAACCTGGGCTTCGGGGGCTAATGCTATAGGAAACTTACCTTCACGCATCGCTTTTCTCAGGATGTTCAAACCATTTTTGTTTGCGCCACGATTCTGCACAGGGACACATCCTATCCTGGGAAACAACCAAGCTGCCGCTTTTCCAGCCCATTCGAGGACATCACTGCCATAAAGGAATTGTGCATGTGCGATGATCCTCTCAGCCTTCGGTTTGTTGCGATTCCGCTTTCGAATGAATCGTTGTATCCTTCTACTCAAGGTATACATCATAACGGGAGCATCTTCTTTCGCAACATGTCTGAATGCGATAATAAGCCTATGGTCCCCACTGTAGAAACGTTCTAACTCATCAATCAGAAGCTGTTCATCACGAAGATATACTTTTCCTACCCCTTCAAGCAGGCGTAGGTACCACGGTCCGACTATCATCATGAAACTCCGCGCTTTCGCGGAATACCTTGGTTCTACGAATCCTCTCCCTACTGATGCCCGGGGGATGCTCACATTACGTTGCTTCTTCCTGTTGCCCATGCATCAACTCCGTTGTTTCATCATTCGACTATAGAACTCACTATCTATAGGATAGTAATTTAGTACCACGATGCCAATGATATACCAAACCAACGGAAGTGGTCCACAAAGAAGTTTGATGCCGATCGCGGAGAGGGCTGTCGGTTCGTTCGGTGTATAGGCGAATAGTGCGAGTATCCAGCCATTCAATGCGAGGGCGAGAGCTTGACCAATCTTGCTTGAGAATGTCCAAAGACTGGAAAACACACCTTCTCGGCGGATATTTCCATGGTTAATAGCATCATGTTCGACAACATCGGGTAAAATCGCATGGGGCATCACATAGTGAGTCGATAGCCCTATACCGGCCAATGCCATTACCACAATAGATGCAATCGGGCCAATAGCTTCACCCAAAAGGGAGAACACCATCACCCCGATTCCCATGATACCCATACCAATCATATAACATCTTTTCTTGCCGATTTTTTCGGAGATCCGTACCCAGATGGGAATGAATACAAGACTGAAGGTGAGTAGGGCTACCAATGCTATCTGAAACAAAGCCTCATCGCCGAAGATATAGGCGAAGTAATAGACTAATGCTCCTTGGACCATTGATGTTCCCATAATGAAGAGAGACCAAGGGATAAGGGCTGTCAGGAAAATAGGACTCTTCAATGCTTCTCTATAGGTCCGTAGGAAACCAGTTGTCGGAGGTTCCTCCAAATGTACCGGCTCACGAACTGCCCAGATAGTCACCAGCGTAGTGAATAGCATCACAGCTCCCATGAAATATCCCATTACTGACCAACCGAGACTCTGATTCGTGAATAGGCTGACTAAGGGCATGACAGCTCCCGCACCAACAAATGTTCCCACGACTGCAAAACTCATTCGATAACCAGTCAGGATAGTCCTTTGGTTGTAGTCATCGGTGAGTTCGGGAAGAAGGGCGGCATAGGGAATATTTACGAGGGTATAAGCTGTATTGAGTAGGCAATATAATACCGTGAGATAAAAGAATAGCGGCAGTTGGGATTCCATTGCAGGTTTCGTGAACATGAGTCCCATGGTAAAGAATGCTATGATTGACCCCACGAACATATAAGGTCTTCTCCGTCCCCACCGAGAACGGGTCCTGTCGGAAATATAGCCGGTTATGGGATCGGTTACCGCATCCCATATTTTCCCTATCATCAATACTGTTCCGGCTAAGGCTGCCGAAAGTCCGACGATATCGGTCAAATAAAAGAGAAGATAGAACCCAATGGTAGTGAAAAAAAGGTTTCCTCCTAAGTCACCGATACCAAAGCCCCATTTTATCCGTCTCGTAACTGTGTTGTTGATGATATTGGTCCACCTTCTAAAAAGAGTGGATTCAGTGTAGAGGGAAAATTTTCTGCGTGCAAGTATCAGTATGCGGAAAATATTCGATGAAACGATTGATTATTTCACCTGGTCTTTCTACCTTGATACAAGAGGCAAACGATGAAACTGCATCCACGCTCGCTGGTCAAGAAGCTAAAAGATATCCTCGATCCCGTTCAGAAACGCAAGAGTATACTCCTTCTCATCCTATTTCTGATCATGTCCATATTTCAGGTTATCGGTGTAGCGGCAGTCTTTCCTTTCGTGAATCTAGTCATGGATCCGTCGCTTGTACAATCGAACCGACTTTTGGAATTCCTGTATGTGAAATTGGGATTCTCTCACTTCAATCAGTTCATTATTTTCCTCGGACTGGTGATACTGATCCTTATAATACTGTCAAACACAATCTCAGCCCTTACCATCTGGGCTAAGACCAAATTTGTTATGGGTCTGAACCATAGCCTTTCCCGTCGGTTGCTTACCACCTATCTGTCAAAACCCTATGACTATTTTCTCAACCAGAATACTTCGACGTTGGGAAAGAATCTTCTCGCTGAAGTATACCAATTGACGAACAATATGCTCATTCCCTTATTCGAGCTTTTCGTGAATGCACTAATCATTCTTGCCATGGTTGTCGTGTTGTTCATTACCGATTTCATTACTACTCTCATTGCCCTTGTCCTTTTAGGTGGTAGTTATGCTGTAATAAATTATCGTGTGAAGAAACGGGTGAAAAGGGGAGGATTGGAACGACTTGAAGCCAATCGCGGTCGATACAAGACGACAGGGGAAGCCCTTTCGGGAATCAAAGTTACAAAAGTCTTCGGTAGAGAATCACATTTCGTAGAACGTTATTCGGGCTACTCAAAACATTTTACCCGCATGGAAACCTATGTGAGGACCGTTAGCGAAATTCCCCGTTATGTACTCGAGGCGATAGCATTCGGGGGAATTATCATCATGGTAGTGATCCTCACTCTTATACGGGGTGCTGCAAATGAGGTTATTCCTCTCGTAAGTCTATTCGCATTCGCCGGATATCGGATGCTCCCTGCAATGCAGAAGGTCTTCCATGCCCTGACAAGTATCTATTTTAACCAAGCAATCTTAGATACCCTTCATGATGATCTGGTACTTGGTATGAGCAATCCTGCAACCGCTAGTCAATCCGAAGCAATGGCTATGCCCTTCAATCGAGAGATCGAGTTGAAGCAGGTTCACTATGCCTATCCCTTATCATCGATACCGGTACTTGAGAAAATCGATTTGACCATCAGGAAAAACCAAACCATCGGTTTTGTTGGAAGCACAGGGTCAGGAAAGACTACCTTGGTGGATATCCTTCTTGGTCTGCTCTTTCCCCAGGAGGGGGCATTGTTAGTCGATGGGAATGAAGTGACCGAACATTCGGTATCATCGTGGCAGAGGAATATCGGATATGTTCCACAGGATATCTTCCTCTCCGATGATACATTGGCTAGGAATATCGCTTTTGGATTATCTGATGAAGCTATCGACATGGATAAGGTGCGCAATGCAGCACGAATTGCGGCTTTGGATACCTTTGTCGAAACACAATTGGAAAAAGGATATCAGACAGTAGTCGGAGAACGTGGTGTACGTCTCAGTGGGGGACAGCGGCAGAGGATAGCTCTTGCCCGCGCTTTGTATGATAATCCTGCCGTGCTGGTACTGGATGAAGCTACAAGTGCTCTCGATGGTGCGACCGAAAGTGCTGTGATGCAGGCGATCGGAAATGCATCCAAGGACCGTACTCTGATCATGATAGCGCATCGGCTTACTACTGTAAGGGATTGCGATGTGATATATATTATTGATAAAGGTGTCATTGTGGATTCCGGAACGTTCGATACGCTCGTATCGAAGAATAGTGAATTCCGAAAGATGGCACGTATGGAATAATTACGGAGGTTTTTATGTACAAAGCACATGAGGGACGTTACGAAACCATGCGGTATAACTACTGCGGAAAGAGCGGACTCAAATTACCTGCGGTCTCGCTCGGATTATGGCATAATTTCGGCGATACCACATCGGTGGAGAATTCCCGAGAGATGATCCACACCGCATTCGACCTGGGAATCACGCACTTCGACCTAGCGAACAACTATGGACCCCCTCCAGGTTCCGCGGAGAGCAATTTTGGAAAGATCCTTCGTCAGGATCTGAGTGCATACCGTGATGAGTTGATAATCTCAAGCAAGGCGGGGTATTTGATGTGGCCAGGGCCGTATGGCGATCTGGGTAGCCGGAAATATCTCTTATCTAGTCTTGACCAGAGTCTGAAGAGGATGGGGCTTGATTATGTCGATATCTTCTACTCTCACCGATTCGACCCCGATACTCCCTTGGAGGAGACCATGGGAGCCTTGGAAAGCGCCTATAAGCAGGGGAAAGCTCTCTATGTCGGAATATCTTCCTACTCCGCTGAGAAGACACGGGAAGCCTATGAGATTTTGAAATCCCGCAATGTTCCCGTTTTGATCCACCAGCCATCGTATTCGATGTTGAATCGATGGGTAGAAGAGGCCTTGTTGGAAACGGTCCATGAATTGGGAATTGGGACAATCTGTTTCTCTCCATTGGCTCAGGGATTACTCTCAGATAAATATCTCGGAGGAATTCCCGATGGAAGTCGGGTGACTAAGAACAGTTCACTCAAGAAAAATATGCTCTCTGAAGAGAATCTAAAGCGGGTTTCCAAACTCAACGAGATTGCGAAGAGACGTGGTCAGAGTCTTGCCCAGATGGCGTTGGCTTGGGTGCTACGCAGGAAAGAGGTTACCTCTGTCCTTATAGGAGCAAGTTCTTCTGAGCAGATTCGGGAGAATGTTCGAGCATTGGATAATCTGGCATTCACCGATGCCGAATTGGCTGAAATCGACAGCTATGCCCAGGATGGAAATATCAACCTATGGGCAAAGTCCAGCAACGACGGTAAATAGAAGGCTGGGGAGGGGAAACCCTCCCCATTGCTGTACAGTGGAGTATTGATCAAAGCGTCTTGGTTAGGGTGTATTCCAGCTTGCGCCCGGCGTAGTAGCCCCGGAGTTCCAGTGGCATCTGCTCGGCGAGATGCAGCATGATCTCGTCGATCAGTTGTTGCCGCCCTTCGGCGTCCAATCGCCCACCTTTCTTTATAAGCTCGAATGGCTTTCCCACCGAAATAGTGATCGGGGTACGTTTGAGACGTTTTGCGTAGTACGAGAACTTGTCGAACCCAAGTAGGACTATAGGAACCATGGGGACTTGCTTCTTATGGGCGATGAATGCTATTCCAGCCTTTCCTTCCTGCAATTCTCCTGTCCTGTTTCTCGTACCTTCGGGAGCCATTGCGAGAATGTTTCCCTGATCCAAGATAGCGAAACAGGCTTCCATGGTTTGTCTTCCCATGTTTTCTCGATCGACGGGAATGGATCCCCATTGGTTCATGATGAAACGGGTGAAACCATGATCCCACAACTCTTTTTTTGCCATTGCGAACATCTTGCGGGGTTGCATGAATACATACATGAGAGGACCGTCTAACGCCGACGTATGATTCGCGATAAGCATGAATGGACCATCGGTGGGGACCTTGTCGAATTCCTTCAGATTCATCTTGAAGAACATGCGGAACAATCCACGGAACACTGCATTGGTGATTCGTTCTGATAATTTCATGAAATTACTATAGTTGATTTGTCCTACTTTGGGTAGCCGGATTATACAGCGAACATGAACGCCAGGGGTATGGTGAAAATACCCAATATGGTAGACACGATCACAATGGATGGAGCGAATTCGCTGTGGACCCCATAGCGCAACGGCAGCACCGATGTGAATACCGCTGCTGGAAGAGAGGAAGCAACGATTACCACAGTCTTTCCCAACCCTTCAAGTCCAAAGAGCGTCGCACCAAGATACCCGAAGGCGAAACCTCCCACTATACGAATGAAGATTCCGGCAAGAACATGACGGTTCACATGTACCTTAGTGCTGGATAATGAGACTCCTAATGCGAAGGCGGCCATCGGTGGAGCGGCACTACCTCCAAATTCACAGGTCGTGAGAATCGGCTGGGGGAGTTTGATCTTGAAAATCAATACGAAGGCTCCTAGGAATATCGACCAGAGGATGGGTGACAACAGCATCGTCTTAATCGATTTTGTGCTGAGTCCTCCTGTAATTATGAGAATTCCAAGTGTGAAGATATAGATTGTCTGCACCTGATCGAAGATGACGATGAGATTCATGGCAGCGACTCCACCCCAGAGTTTCATCAGAGGTATGCCTAAGAAGCCAGAATTCATGAAAATATTGGCAGGCATGAAACCCCGCATGTCTATCCTCGTGATCTTCGCATAGAGATAACTGACCAAAGTAGATAAAGCGACCACCAAGGTAGTAGCACCTGTAATGTTGAAAATCAAGGAGCTTTGAAGATCACTGAAGTAGAGGGAATGGAAGATAAGCAGCGGCATGAAGAAATCCGATATGAGTTTAACCAACAACTTTTCGTCAATCGGATAGATTTTGTCCATAAGATATCCGCCAAGGGTGAGGACAAGGATGGGCAGCAATTGGATGAAAGACTGTATGAACATAGCGGTGTTTCCTATATGTGGTTGTCAATCGGTCAGTCGTGGCGCGTCCTACGAGATGAATCATGGCTGGATTTTCTTCTTGCTAACGATAGTCCTCCAAATCCACTGATGATTGCCATATAGAACCCGAAATCGTACCACCAACCAGTATTATAAGGTTGGTATATACCTACCGAAGGGTTGAACAATTTTACGATAAGGGAGATGGGTGCGATCCAACCATGCCATATTCCCATAAAGAAACCTGCTGGCTTATCATCCAAAGTCTCCACAGTTTGGGGAAGACAGGAGGTGAAAAGTACCGTTATTACCAATGCGAGGACAATAAAAACTAACAGGATAGCTGTTTTCTTTTTTTCCATAGATGAGTTTCCTCCTCAATCCGATTAGCGAGTATACCACACGAGTGTCGTAAACGAAAGCTTGCTTACTTTCGTCATGTAGGGAATTTTACCAGACTTTCATGCGTTATTCTCCAAACCATGTTATCCTTTTTACCTAGAGTGAAAGGAGACCCACGGCTATGTATATTATCGGAATCATAGGAAGCCCACGCGAGAACGGAAATACCGCCACAATCATGGATTCGATCTCGAAAGGAGCTAAAACACAAGGAGCTGAGGTAGAGGTAATTCACTTGGAATCCTATCATATAGAACCATGTATTGGTTGCGAAAGGTGTCGAAAGGATAAGACCTGTACCAGATTCTTCGATGGCATGCATCTTCTCTATGACAAGCTAGATCGTGCTGATGGAATCATATTGGGATCACCAGCATATAACTACAATATGACTCCTTGGATGAAATCTTTTATTGATCGACTCTATCCATTTTTCGATTTTTCCGAACCGAGACCGGGTCCCTATACTTCCCGTTTAGCCAATAGGGGCAAAGGCGCACTCATCTTTGGTGTCTGTGAACAAACCGACCCGAAAGAACTTGGATACACTGCAGTCTCCATGCGGGATGCTATACAGGCTGTCGGATATTCGATTTTCGATACTCTTGCATTTGCGAACCATTTTCTGCCTAATTCGGTAACAAAACATCCTGAAGATCGTAAGAGAGCTTACGATGCCGGTGTCGGTTTTGTCTCGTTTTTGCTTGGGGCGGGAGCCGGACAAAGAGGAGAATGTTGATTTATGCAGAAGAAACGATGTATTGGAGTCTTTACCGCTTCCCTAGATGATGGGTACCAATCGACTATCTGGCATGCTATAGAGAGAGCTGCCCAGGACAGGGGATTTGGATCGATCTCATTCCTCGGTTCACGACTCGGCTCGCCCATTGCATCGGAGGCTTCATCAAACTTAGCCTACCATCTTGCGAGTCAGAGGAATATCGATGGACTGATCATTATATCTTCATCATTGGCTACATTCTTCTCCTCTGTTGACCTGAGGGAATTCTTCACTCAGTGGGAGTCTTTGCCACGAGTCTCCATTGGGATGAGCATTCCAGGTATGTCCGATATCGTGGTCGAAGGTGCGAGCGGTATCTCTCAGTTGGTTGAGCATGTAGTTGATGAGCATGGCAGGAAGAATTTCGCGATGATTGGAGGCCCGCCAAGCCATGACGAGGCTATCAGCCGGATGGTTGCCTGCAAGGAGACTCTTAGGAATCGTGGACTGATCATTGATGAACGATTGATCGTGCCGGGAACCTTTACACAAGAATCGGGGATCGCCGCAGTGGAGAAACTGTTGTCGACAGGTTTGCCGTTCGATGCGCTAGTCTGTATGAATGATCGGATGGCACAAGGTGCGCTAGATGAATTGGTCCGCAACGGTATCAGAGTTCCCTACGATGTCTCGGTGATCGGTTTCGATGGTATAGAATCTTCCCGCTATACACAACCTCCGCTCACCACTGTGCTTCAGCCTATGCAGGATTTGGGAGAGCAGGCGGTAGCAATGCTTGATCGTCTCATGCAGGGAGGAGAAGAGGAACATGAAGTACTCTCATGCAGTCCAGTTATACGGGAATCGTGCGGTTGTGGTCCACGGTTCAGCTATACTCCCGATCTACAGGAGATTCCCCGTTATGCAAGCATAGAAGAGCGCAGAGCGATATTCGACCTCATGGTGCTGGTGAGAAAAGGTGATTATGATGGGATGATCTTGCGGCTGAACAGAGCTATAGACGCGACATCGGCAGAAAGTGGAGCTTTAGACCGTTGGAACGATTATCTATCGGTAGTGGAGAACCACTGTGCCAAGAATATGGAGCCTGGAAGCAAGCAACTGGCAACACTCATGGGGGCTGCCCGTGCATTGACTGGAGAGAAGTTCGGACGCTGTCAGGCCGCGAAACGGGTATCGGTGGAATCGTCTTTCGAGACACTCCGACAAGTCAGTGCCATGCTTGCAGGTGCCTTCGAGAGCGAAGAGATGTATGCCAATCTACGCAAAGGACTTCAGCTTTTCGGGATAGAGGATGGATTTCTCATAGTATTCAATGGGAAAAAAGGTCGTGCCAGGGTGTTGATGAGTATGCGCAGTCAGGTAGGACTTGGAAAGGATTTATCTGAGTTGGATTTCGATTACCTGGAATTGTTGCCACCCCAGATTGGAAGGAGTTGGCGGGAAGGTCAATGGATCCTCATGCCTTTAGTCCATATCGATGAGCCTTTGGGCTATCTATTTGTACCCATAGGGATTGTGATTCCTGCACTCTACGATGTCTTGCAGGAACAGATATCAAGCAATCTCAAGGGAACGCTGTTGATGGAACAAGTGCGTTCCCATGAACGTACGCTAGCTGAACAAGTGGAATTGAGGACCAAGGATCTCATCCGGACAAATAGGGAACTCTCGAACGAAATCCGTAGAAGGAAAGAGTTGGAACACGAGGTGATGGAGATATCCAGCAAGACCATGGAGAGGATAGGGCAGGATTTGCATGATGATCTGTGCCAACACCTGTTAGGAATCTCTCTCTTAGCCTCTTCAGTGAGGAAAACGGTAGCCCAGAATGTCCAAGTGCAACAGACTTTGGAACGAATAAGTTCATTGCTTACAGAGTCCATCACTAAAATCAAGACAATATCTCGTGGTCTGCTTCCAGTAGAATTGGAAGCACATGCTTTTACCGCCAAATTAGAGGCTTTAGTAGGGGACACCAACCGTTATGCGAGCGTGGATGTCAAACTACATGCTCATCCCGATTTCGAAATTGCCGATCCGGATCAGAGCCTTCACGTCTTCAGAATTATCCAGGAGGCTTTGACGAATGCAGTCAAACATTCTCAGGCAAAACAGGTCGACATTATCCTAGATGTGCAAAACGATGGAGAAGGTTGTCCTTTAAGAGTCGCTACCATCCGGGATAATGGTGTAGGGCTGCCAGAAAAGATACGGGAAGGGGGATTGGGACTGCGGATCATGAAAAACCGAGCGAGTATGGCGCAAGTCGATCTTTCGATAGATTCTACGGCGAGGGGAACTACGGTGAAGGTTGTCGTTGGAAGGAGTTCAGATGAAACAGAGTGTTAAATTCGTTGTAGTGGATGATCATCCGCTTTTTCGCCAGGGTCTGGTGAGTGTGATCGAAAACAACAATCATTTTAAGGTAGTAGGAGAGGCTACCGGTATTGCTGAAGCTTTGGATATTGTTGAGGTGGAACATCCACAGGTGATCCTAGTAGATATCTCCCTTCATCAGGAAAATGGATTGGAATTGGTGAAGATGCTTAAAAATTCCCATCCGGCCATCCATGCAATCGTCGTATCGATGTATGACGAAATTATCTACGCATCGAGTGCATTGAAAGCTGGCGCTCGCGGATACGTTATGAAACAAGAGGCCGCAGAGACCCTTCTTGAGGCAATCGGGACCGTACTGAAAGGGAAGGTCTACCTATCTGCTGATATGCGTGAGAGATTGTTCGACAATATGGTGTTACAGGAAAGTAAACAGGATCTGAATCCCGTAGAACAGTTGAGTGTAAGGGAACTGGAAGTTCTCAGATTAATCGGTCAAGGGTTTGGGGTATCGGAAATCGCCTCATCGTTAAACCTGTCTGCGAAAACCATAAACGTCTATCGGGACAATATAAAGCATAAATTATCGATTGGTGATGCAAGGGAATTACGAAAATTCGCGATTAAATGGGTTAGGGCGAACGAAAGCTGATTCTCACATTCTCTATAGGACATTTGTCCTAGGCAAACTCTAGGCATATGACTACTTTCGTCGAGAAAAAATGAGTAGTAGCATTTCGATACGTGGGTAGGATGTTGTTGTTGTAGGAAAATCGGCACACTGACAGCTTAGCCACTGTGAATGAAATCATATGCCGAAGGGCACATACATGAAGGAGGAAAATGTATGAAACGCAAACTTGGTTTGTTGGTATGTCTGTTGCTGATAATCAGCGTCAGTCTTCCGTTATTTGCTCAAGCTGAACAAGAGACAGGTCCCAAAGTGATCAATCTCTGGAGTTTCACCGATGAAGTTCCAAAGATGATGGAAAAGTACAAAGAGCTCAATCCCGATTTCGATTATGAGATCAAGACCACGATTATTGCCACTACTGACGGTGCTTACCAGCCCGCTCTCGACCAGGCATTGATTAGTGGTGGTGCGGATGCTCCCGACATCTATTGTGCAGAGAGTGCCTTCGTGCTCAAGTATACACAAGGTGATGCCGCAAGCTTCGCTGCTCCCTACAAGGATCTTGGTATCGATGTCGATAAGAAGCTGAAAGAGGCTGACATAGCTCAATACACCGTCGATATCGGCACCAACCCCGATGGTAAGCTTGTTGGTCTTGGTTACCAGGCTACCGGCGGTGCATTCATTTACCGCAGATCGATCGCCAAGGATGTCTGGGGAACAGATGATCCTGCAGTCGTCGGTTCAAAAGTTGGTCCCGGTTGGGATAAGTTCTTCAGTGCAGCAGAAGACCTTCGTAAGAAGGGATATGGAATCCTCAGTGGAGATGGAGACCTCTGGCATGCTATCGAAGGCGCCTCTGAGAAGGGCTGGATCGTAGATGGAAAACTCTATATCGATCCAGATCGCGAAGCATTTGTAGACATGGCAAAGATGATGAAAGACAAGGGTTATATGAACGATACCCGTGACTGGACCGATGCATGGTTCGCTGATATGAAAGATGCTGGAGAAAAACCAATATTCGGATTCTTCGGTCCCGCTTGGTTGATCAACTATGTCATGGCCGGTAACTCCGGTGGTTCTGCTCCTGGTGAAGGAACCTATGGCGACTGGGCAGTTTGTGAGCCTCCCGTCGGATTCTTCTGGGGCGGAACATGGGTTCTCGGAAATACCAACAGCAGACATAAGGAAGTTGTCGGAGATATCATCGAATGGATAACACTCGATAGCAGCGAGACTGGATTGCAGTACTACTGGGCAAACGGCACGCTCAACGGTCCTGGTGGAACAAAAGACACCGTGGCTTCAGGAACAGTTATGTCGAAGTCAGATGGTAGGTTGGACTTCCTCGGTGGACAGAATATGTTCGACGTATTCGTTCCTGCCGGGCAGTTCGCAACCGGTAAGAACAAGCACCAGTATGATGAGACCATCAACATGTACTGGCGTGACCAGGTCCGCGAATACACTGCAGGAAACAAGAGCCGTGCAGCAACAATCGCAGACTTCAAGCAACAGGTGAAGGATAATCTCGATATCGATGCCCATTAAGAGAAATTGAATTTCTGTGGGCGGGAGCATGCTTCCGCCCACATTCATTTTGCATGCGATACGGCCATGCTCCTGGAGGTGAATTTTTATGCAGCGCAAGACCATCAGCTATGCGAAGTATGGGTATTACTTCTCTATTCCATTCGTACTGACATTCCTGATTTTCGCACTCTATCCCTTGGTGTATACGGTATTCATAGGATTTACCGATCTACGCGGGCTAATGAAAACAGATATCAATATCCTTGAATTCCCTTTTGATAATTTCAAGGCTGTTCTCACGAGTCCTTCGTTCCAAAAAGCAATGTCGAATACTTTGATAATCTGGATTTTCAACTTCATTCCCCAGATATTGGTGGCATTGTTGTTGACTGCATGGTTTACCAATAGGCATTTGAAGGTAAGAGCCCAAGGCCTTTTCAAAGTCCTCATCTATATGCCTAATATCATAACTGCAGCTACCATAGCCCTGTTGTTCTATTCCCTGTTCGGATACCCCAAAGGACCGATTAACGATATTATGCTTGCCTTCGGATGGATCGACAGTCCCATGAACTTCCATCTACAGAAATGGACTGCGAGAGGAGTTGTTGCTTTCATTCAATTTTGGATGTGGTACGGCCATACCATGATCATCCTGATCGCCGGTGTGCTTGGCATCAATCCCACGCTGTTCGAGGCTGCTGAAATAGATGGTGCTTCCGCTACACAGATCTTTTTCAGGGTGACTCTTCCCCGTCTGAAGACAATACTCCTCTATAGTCTGGTGACAAGTATGATCGGTGGTTTGACCATGTTCGATATCCCAAGACTTTTCCTGCTTGGTGGACCGGATAATGCGACATTGACCACCAGTGTGTATATCTATAATCAAGCCTTCAGTGGAAGTTATCTCTATAACCGTGCTGCAGCGGCGAGTTTGATCATGTTCATCATCATAGCGATCCTTTCATCTTTCCTCTTCTTCATCATGCGTGATAAGGACAGTGTGCTGCAGCGGAAACGTGAACGGAAAATGAGAATGGTAGCAAGGGCTAAGGCTCGGGAGGTGGCAGTATGAACAAGAGCATGTCAAGTTCCCGAAATATATATAAAATAATAATTTATGTAGTATGTATATTCTTGGCGATACTCAGTGTCTGGCCATTCTGGATTATGTTCATGAATGCCACTCGAAGTACGTATCAGATTCAACAGAATTCCGTTGCATTCCTGCCATCCAAATTCCTGATCTCCAATTTCAAGATACTGATGGGGAAGACCTTCAATCCCATCACCGGCTTCATAAATTCGATGCTGGTCGCTGGAGGAGCGACCTTGGGATCGGTCTATTTCTCATCGCTCACTGCTTATGCCTTGGTGGCCTATAGCTGGAAACTCCGTCAACCGTTCTTCACCTTCATTTTGGCTGTGCTGATGCTTCCAACACAAGTTTCCAGTATCGGATTCTACCAGTTTATGTACCGGATCCACTGGACCAATAGTCTATGGCCTCTGATACTTCCCGCTATCGCGACACCATCGATGGTATTCTTCATGCGCCAATACCTGGTTGCGACCCTTTCGTTGGATATCGTCGATTCAGCCAGAATTGATGGAGCCAAAGAGTTCTACACATTCAATAGGATCATACTGCCAATCATGAAGCCGGCGATTGCGACACAAGCGATCTTCCAATTCGTATTCCATTGGAACCAATTGTTCCTTCCGTTGATCCTACTCACCGATAACACCAAGTACACCATGCCGATCATGGTAAGCCTCCTGAGGGGCGATATATACAAGACCGAATATGGTTCGGTCTATTTGGGTTTGGCTTTGACCGTACTACCGCTCTTCGTTGTGTACTTCCTCTTGTCCAAGTATATCATCGCAGGAGTAGCGCTCGGTGCTTTGAAAGAATAGAAGGAGTCCCCATATGCATTCGAATAGGGAAAGGGCACTCGAGCTGCTCAGAAAAATGACACTGGAGGAGAAGGTAGCCCAATTGTGCTCGGCATGGTTGGAGATATCTTCCGATGGAAGTTTTACTGTAAAGGAGATTGCCTTCACCAAAGACCGTCCAGACCAGGATCGGGAAATGGTATTGGGAGAAGGAATCGGACAGTTGACCCGACCGTTTGGAACGCATGCTGTTCACCCGAGGGAAATTGCGAAGGGCATAAATGAGATCCAACGGTATCTTATTGGAAGGACCCGTCTTGGAATTCCTGCCATGTTGCATGAAGAGTGCCTTACCGGAGCTATGGTTCCAGGTGCGACAATATTTCCGAGCAGTCTAAACCAAGGATCTGTCTGGGATCCTGCGCTTATGCGTAAGGTTGCACAGGTTATCGGGAAAGAGATGTCCACCTTGGGTGTTCATCAGGGCTTGGCTCCCGTACTCGATGTCGCACGCGATGCTCGTTGGGGTAGATTGGAAGAGACTTTCAGTGAGGATCCTTACCTTGTTGGCTGTCTTGGCACAGCATATGTCCAAGGTCTTCAAGGTGATAAACAATCGCCAATTGCGACATTGAAACACTTCATGGGACACTCGTTCAGCGAAGGTGGACGCAACCATGCACCGGTTCATATTGGACAAAGAGAGCTTCTCAATGTATTCGGGTTACCATTTGAAATGGTAATAAAACTCGCCAAGCCAGGTGCAGTCATGCCTGCCTATCATGATATCGATGGTGAACCTTGCAGTGGTTCTAGGAGCATGATAACGGATCTGCTCAAGCGTACATGGGGTTTTAACGGCCTTGTAGTCGCTGATTATGAAGCTCCCATTCAGCTATTTAACGATCATCATGTAGCGATGGATATCGCAGAGGCTGCAGCAATGGCAGTACATGCGGGTATGGATTTGGAATTACCCAGTAGCACTTGTTTTAAGCATGGCCTTGTGGATGCTGTGCAAAGGAATATCATCGATATCGATGAGATCAATGTTTCGGTAATGAAGATTCTCGTCGAAAAATTCCGACAGGGGATATTCGACCATCCGTTTATAGAATCCGATGCTATTGAACTGAATTCATCTGAGCACCATGATTTGGCAATTGAGGTTGCCCAGAAGTCTTTTGTCTTACTTAGAAATGATGGAATATTACCATTAGCTAAGGATACGAAAGTAGCCTTGGTCGGACCTTTAGCAGATAATGCCTATGCCATGTACAATGGATATTCGGTTCCCATTCACCTGCAAGGGGTGTCGGGAGATGAAGATATTATACCCAAACGGGCAAAGACCATCCGTGAAGGGATCCAGTCGCTGGTCGGAACATCACTCATATCCTATGCCGATGGTTGCGTACTGTTTGAACAATCCTTTGGAAAAGCTGTGTTCTTCCCCGGTGATGTAACCGATAAACAGGGAGATGCAAATCAGGCTGTGAGTTCTGATACAGGGAAAATCAAAGAGGCTGTTGCACTTGCCAAGAAGTCCGATGTCGTTATTGCTGTCGTCGGTGATATGGTTGGATTGTTCCAACATGGAACTGTAGGCGAGGGGTCTGATACTACGTCACTACAACTCCCCGGTGTACAACAGACAATGATCAATGCACTGCTCGATACTGGTAAACCGGTAGTCGTTATCCTAGTGAGCGGAAGACCTTATCACCTTGGCCGAGCGACGACAGAAGCAGCTGCTATTATTGCAGCTTGGTTACCGGGAGAGGGCGGGGGTGAGGCTATAGCCAACATCCTTTATGGAATTGCGAACCCTGGTGGCCGTACGCCACTCTCTTTCCCAAAGGTTGGAGGAGCAATGCCTTATGCATACAATCACGTTAAAAAAGCGACAGGGATGCCTAAGCAACGTGAATTTGGAGCACAATACCCATTTGGCCATGGATTGTCCTATACCAACTTCAGTTATAGTGATTTCGGTATAGCGTCCACGACTGCTCCTGTAGATGGAGAGTTTGTTGTATCGGTTACTATAACAAATACCGGTTCACTCCCTGGTGACGAAGTAGTGCAATTGTATGTGAAGGACGATTGTTCCAGTATTGTGAGACCTGGCTTGGAGTTAAAAGGTTTTTGTCGGGTTTCGCTTGATCCTGGGAAAAAAGCCAGAGTCCATTTCAATCTCCCCACCGATGTGCTCTCTTTCTTATTAGATAAGGATACTAGGGTAATAGAACCGGGAACCTTTACACTCAGTATTGGACGGTCATCAGAGAATTTGGAGTGGACACGACAGATTGAAATCTTGGGAGACCGCTATACCTTAGAAAGGGAGTGGAGGATGCAAACAAAAGTAGGAATTGAACCGATAGCGTAAACGATCTCGACTAAAAACCTCCTCAACTGCCGTTTTTTGGACTTCCAAAACGGCAGTTATTTATATGGCTTGACAAATATAGTGAAAAATAATATTGTGCACAATATAAATAGAGGAGAATGTCATGCGCACAAATCTGTATAATTTTTCAGCGACTACCAATAAAGGTGAGGATTTGAATCTCTCAAGCTTGGAAGGGAAGGCTGTACTTATCGTGAATACGGCAAGTAAGTGTGGGTTTACGCCACAATATGAGGGTTTGCAGAAAATCCATGAAATCTATGGTCCTCAGGGGTTGGTAGTGTTGGGATTTCCTTGTGACCAATTTGCACACCAGGAGCCGGGTACCGACTCTGACATAGAACAATTCTGTAGCATCAACTACGGTGTCACTTTCCAACTTATGAGGAAAATAGATGTCAACGGTAAGGATGCGCATCCGCTTTTTGTCTGGTTAAAAGAACAGGCTCCGGGAACCTTGGGGGCGGCTGTGAAGTGGAATTTCACGAAATTTCTCGTATCGAAGGATGGCTCGGAAGTGAAGCGGTTCGCTCCAACAGTTGAACCCGATAAGATGCATAAAGATATCGAGAAATTCCTATGAAGAATAGCGAAATGCAAAGGTTGGATAACCAGATTTGTTTCAGGGTCTATTCACTGGAACGTGCGATCCTTGCGGCTTATCGACCTTATTTAAAAGAGCTGGGGATCACGTATCCTCAATATCTGGTATTGATGGCTTTGTGGGAACATCACTCTCTTACCATAGGAGGGTTGTGCGATCTGTTGGGATTGGATACCGGTACGGTTTCTCCTTTGGTGAAGAGAATGGAAAAACAAAAATTGCTCACCCGCAGTCGCTTACCAGAAGATGAAAGGACAGTGGTAGTCGAGTTGACCGATGCAGGTTCACGATTAAAAGCACGTGCTGCACATATTCCTCATGCGATCGGTAGTTGTATTCTCGGACGAGAGGGGGATCAGGTGGATATCGTAGCTTTCCAGAAGCTTCGCCAAGCACTCGATGAAGCGTTAAAAGCTCTCCAGAATAACGTATGTGACAGCATTTGAGTGCCCTTGCTGTGGAAAAAGATTCCAAAGAACGCAAAGCTTGTGGTATGCTGATGGTTGACCTGCATTCACAGAAAAGGAGAATTTACGATGAAGATAACCAGACGTTTGGTCTTGTTGCTCATGTTGATGGTATGTATTACGGTTGGACTCTGGGCTGCCGATAGTGAGATCACCGGTAATTTAAAGTTGATAGGAAGCACAGCTCCAGAATTCAAGGTAGAGGCCGGCTATACGGTAAAAATGCCGTTCTTACAGGGAGAAGGGCCTCTGTTCAGCACAAACAATATCAGACTGAAAGGAATCATGGGCATTACCCCCATAACAGGGTCTTTGAATTTTGAAGCTATCATGACTCCCATTGCTGTGATGGAACTGTCTGTAGGTGGTGTACTGGGAACAGGATGGAACTTCGATCTCATGGAATTACAAGGATTGCGTGAATGGGATGGAATTTCGGACAAAGCAACATCGGCTTCAATGGAGGGCGTTTACTACAAGGGAAAAGGTGGCGCAGCGCTTCAATTCGATACTGCAGCCATCTGGCCAGGGGATTGGACAAGTGTTGTGGTGCGTACCTATCATGAGATAAACTACCAAGGTTTTACTTATGAAACATCTTCCACCGGAGGGTGGGAATTCGAGACTGGTGGGCTCCATCAGAATAGCTTCAACTACAAGGGCGATTATCTTGTTGGTTACCAGATGCCTTTAGTGATAAATACTGTGGCTATCATGTTGGAGACCTATAAGGACAATATCGGAAATTCTTTAGAGATTGATGGGCTGGTTTTCGATCTTGGACTGGTAACCAACTTCAAGTTCGGCGAGAGAATCAACCTCACTGTCATTCCTCAGATGACCACAAAGAAATCAGATAGCGATACAAGGGTTATGAGTAAGGTCGATTTCACGTTCAAGCGGGTAGCGGCAATGCTTAACTACGCTTTCTAGAATTCGGAAGTAGGTATACGTGGCCAAATCATATTTGCGCTTGATGCGTAATTCTATGGTTTGGCCATCTTTTTTGTTCAGTTGAGTTTATTTTGTATATTGGTTATAATTGACGTTTAATTTGATGGTATCACAAATGATGTTGATTCATTTTGTTGATACCAGAAAAAATGATCAAATCAAGGTCTTAGGAGGCCAATATGAAAAACAAGACTCCAGATTTCTCTTGGATTTTGAGAGATCGTGAGGGTAGGGATGTCTCAATAGCAAAGGAGATGTTTCCCATCGAGGTGGCTCGCATTGCCCGTCGTTTCCATAGACAAATTCCTGGTTATCAAATGAGTCCTCTTGTCTCTCTGCCCAACCTTGCATCGATGTTCGGTGTTGGGGGAATCTGGGTCAAGGATGAAGCTTCGCGGTTGGAACTAAATAGCTTTAAGGTCCTTGGAGGATCTTTCGCTCTCTATCGTTTTATTCAGAACCGTCTTGGAATAGACGATAGCAAGATGAATTACCCATACTTGGTCTCCAAGGAGGTTAAAGATCTGCTCGGCGATATCACTTTTGCAAGTGCCACTGATGGAAACCATGGTAGGGGTATTGCATGGGCTGCACAGAAACTTGGACATAAATGTGTCATCTATGTCCACTCAGAAACTAGCAAACGCCGGATCGATGCCATACGAAGTTATGGTGCTACGGTAAAGATCATTGAAGGAAATTATGACGATGCGGTACGGCAGATTGCGATTGACGCCAAAGAACAGGGGTGGGAGATAATAAGTGATACCAGCTGGGAAGGGTATGCTCAGGTTCCCACATGGATCATGCAGGGATATTCTACCATGATGGCAGAGATCCAAGAGCAATTCAGTTGCCAAGGAATCCCTAGACCTACTCACGTGTTCGTGCAAGCTGGGGTGGGTGCCTTGGCTGCCTCGGTCACCGGTTTCTACCATAGCCTCTGTGGAGAGAAGGCTCCGAAGTGTATTGTCGTGGAGCCCGAGGAGGCTGCCTGTCTGTTCGAGAGCGCCCGTACAAACGATGGAAAACCCCACCATGTAGGAGGAGCATTAGATACCATCATGGCAGGTCTGGCATGTGGAGAACCCAGTGAGCTTGCTTGGAATGTGCTCAAGGAGACCATTGATGCCTTTGTAAAGGTTCCCGATTATATCGCTGCCCGCGGTATGCGCGTATACGCTACACCCTTGAAAGGAGATCCTTTCATTGTCAGTGGGGAGAGTGGTGCAGTCACCCTTGGCGCTCTCATCTCCATGTTGAAGGAAAACGGAGCCGACGAGTTACGTGATTTCCTGAAGATTGACGATACTAGCCAGATCCTGCTTATTAATACAGAGGGTAATACCGACCCAGTCCTATTCAGACAGGTCATATGGGAGGGAAGTAACCCGGTTCCTCATGAATATTGGATAGACAGGGACTAGTAGGTACCCATCAACTATAGTCGATAAGCATCTGGAGATGACCTTTGTTCCTCTGGATGCTTTTTTGTTGAGATAAGTGTATCTTGCCGTTAGACTATCTGATGAGTTGCCATGTTTTCGAGGAGAAGCTATCAATGAAAAGAGTATTCCTAGCAAGTCTTGTTGTCTTTTTAGTATTGTTCATCGTCGGTTGTTCAAAGCAATCAATTGCATTCGATGCCCAAAATGAGACCCCGATTTTTCTTCAGGAGGTCTCCCGTGGAAAAACAGTTCACATGCCTGATGAGCCAACAAGAGAGGGCTATGAGTTCCTTGGTTGGTATACCGATATCTCTGGAGGTGAGAAATGGGACTTTTCTTCTCCGGTCACTACGAATTTGAATCTCTATGGACATTGGGAGCCATTGCTGTTTTCGATCGAGTTCATTCTGGGAATACCGGAAACCATGTCGGTGGAAATGACGATACCGTACGGACAGGTTCCCAAAGCACCTGTGGTTCCTGAGAGAGAAGGGTATAGATTTACCGGCTGGTTTGCCGATGCCGAACTTACTGAACCGTACGATATGCACCAATCGGTTGTAGAAGATACTGTCGTATATGCTGGGTGGGAGAAGCTTACCTATGCTCTGGTATACCATGTGGATGGGGTAGATGATCTTTCTCTCCCACCCGAACAGGTCTTCTCTGGAGAGAGTGAGATTCAAGTTGCCGACAAACCCATTCGTGAAGGGTATGTCTTTGTAGCTTGGAATACCCAATCCGATGGCCAAGGTGAATCATATCTCCCGGGAGAGATCATTATAACGGGCTATGCCGCCATGGAGCTCTATGCGCAATGGGCAAAGCCGATAGCTCAAATCGATGCAGGTTCCTACCACAGTATGGTTTTATTGGATGATGGAACTCTGTTGGCAGTAGGAAACAATGGTAACGGCCAGTTGGGTAACGGCAACCGAGTCGGGCAGGTGCAGTCTGTTGCTATCGCACATGATGTCAGAATGGTTTCGGCTGGTGGTGGACACACGCTCTTTGTCGACAATGATGGCGTGTCATGGGGTATGGGAGCGAACTACGAAGGACAACTGGGTAGCAGTTCCCTATTTCCGAAAACTTCTCCCATCCGGATAACCGCAGAAGTTGTAGCCATATCCGCGGGAGGGTCTCACTCTATGATACTCAAGGAGGATGGAACCCTCTGGACGATGGGAAACAACGAAGATGGTCAACTGGGAGATGGCAGTACCACCAATAGAAGTACTCCTGTGCGGATTACCGACAATGTAACGGGTATTTCAGCCGGATCATATCATAGCGCCTTTATCAAAAAGGATGGAAGTCTTTGGACCATGGGATGGAATCAAGACGGTCAGTTGGGTGATGGTTCGACGAATTCGAGAAGCAACCCCGTGCGTATCGATACCGCCGTAGCGAAGGTCTCGGCGGGAGGAACCCATACATTGTTCGTAAAGGAAGATGGTAGCCTATGGGCTATGGGATCCAATGGGAACGGTCAGCTGGGCGATGGTGGTACCACGTCACAGAGCACTCCCGTATTGGTCGCAGAGGATGTCGTTGAAGTGGTAGCTGCTGCAACACACTCATTGTACATCGATTCAAACGGTACGCTCTGGGGTACCGGAGACAATAGTGCGGGTCAGTTGGTGAAAGACGGTGATCCCGGATACAAGGTTTGGACAAAGATTGGAAATGACGTTGGAATGATATCGGCTGGAGACGGATTTTCAATCATTCTGGGAAAGGATGGCATCCTTAAAGCCTTGGGAGCTAATGACTACGGTCAGTTGGGAGAATGGAAGGAGTAGGGAATGGCAACAGAAGAGACAAGACAAATCCTTTGTTTCGGAGATTCCAATACATGGGGCTTCAACCCGGAGAATGGAGAGCGGCATCCCTACAATGTCCGCTGGACCAGTGTGATGGAAAAGGCTATGGGAAGTTCCTATCGGATCATCGTGGAGGGAATGAATGGTCGCACAACAGTTTTCGAGGACCCTGTGGAGCCAGGGCGTAGCGGATTGGATTACCTGGTGCCTTGCCTCGTAAGCCATAAACCATTGGATGCTGTTCTTATTATGTTGGGTACCAATGATACGAAGTACCGATTTGGTCTTCTCGCCGTAGATATCGCTCTCGGTATGAAACGGTTGGTAAAAACGATACAAGCTGGCGATTATGGTATTAGTGGCGAAACTCCCAAGATTGGGATAATTGCTCCTCCACAGGTGAACGAATGGGTAGAAGAGGGACCATTTACCGGAGCACACGAGATCTCTGTCAGACTTGCACATGAATACCGATTGGTTGCAAAGGAGCTGGACTGTGCTTTTTTTGATGCCTCCGAGCATGTTTTTTGCAAGATACCCGACGGTATTCATTTGGACGGTGAAGCTCATGAAATTCTGGGAAAGAAAATTGCCGATTGGGTAGAGAAAACTCTTCTAATCTAGGATTGATTGTCTCTTTCTGCAAATTTTTGTTCCACTTGCATGATAAGTGGCATACAATAGGATCATACTATGCCAATTGGGGGGAGCGTGATGATAAGAAGACGCGTCACGGTTTGTGTGTTCCTTTTGCTCATAATATCAATGCTAGCAGCTGCAAATCTCAATGACTTTGCGAATCACGTAAGATACGTTGCCGGTGATATGCCAACAGTCGCATCTTCAAATGGGATCTTTCTTTCCACGACAGATGATGCTCTCCATATTGCCCATGGTAGTCATCGTGGGAATATCTGGTACCTCTGGATGCACGAAGAATCGACATGGCAGCATATTCCAATTCCAGGGACTGCAGGAGGTTCCGTGCAAGGGATTGCGGCAAACGAAGATCAGGTCGTTGTAGGTTTCGCCAAAGAGGGTAGGATCTATACTGTCGCAAGTGCTGATTCTGGAAGGCATTTTTCATCACCCGTTGAGATAAACCGAGCAGCGGAAAATGCTTCTATACAGGACATGGTAATCGATGATGATGGTATTATCCATATCATGTTCCATCGTCACGACAGGTATTGGGACTACAATTACGCACGTTCTACAGATGCGGGTATGTCCTACAGCACAGCCTTAGATTTTACTCGAACAACAGATTCAAATTCTACAGGTTATTCTGGTAATCTCAAATCTGCCCATGGCAACCTCTATACAGTCTACCAAGATAACAATGATGAATTCGCAGTCAAGCTTTCAATATCCAAAGATGGGGGGGATACTTGGAATACAACACGTATTGCCCCATCGTCGGGAGGTCCGCTTGGTCTTGCCGTGGATCCCTTGGATCCGGATTTGGCCTACATAGCAGCCTTCAATAGGGATGGTCTGACTATCCTGCGAATTAAAGAGGCGACTTCAGCCCAACCGGACTTTTGGCCTATGTATGGGGATGGGACAATCAAAACAGATACAAATGCAGTGGGAACAATCCATATTGCGGTGGCTGCTGATAGAACGGTAACGGCTGTGTATCTGAATCCCGCGACACGAGTGTACCACTATCTTTCCAGTAAAGACCTTGGAGAGACCTGGCAACGCGGAGAGTTGATCAACCCGATAGATCACACTCAGTTCAGGTGGATCGCTGACCTAGATAGCCTTGGGAATGAGTTTTTCTTTGCAAGATCAGATGGTCGTGGAGGACTGTTCGTCCATGGACCGGATATTACTGAAGCTGTGGCGGCAATAGTTCAAAAACCAGAGTCATCATATGTATATACACCCGATTCTCAGGGGTTGGTGGAATTGTCCTCGATTACTGAGCCTTTCGCTGTACGATTGTCCGCTGGAATGCCGATGATACTCTTTTCTGTTCCCAAGAACACAGACTATGAAATCACACACCTTACTCAATCTACGATACCTCTCTACCTTTCCCTATATGACTTACAGGGAGACACTGAACAAGTTCTCGCAGAAAACTATGACGGGAGTAACCTTTTCGATTCCTTCATATACGGAATGGAAAACGATACCATGTACATCCTTGCCTTGGGTGTACTCGACGATTTGGATTATGGGAAAACGGTTGAGTTCAAGATCTCACAGAAGGGAACAGCTGGTCATGCTACATTGCCGACCGCTACTACCCCAATTCCTGTGGGTTCAAAACCGGAAGATGTAGGTGCCAGGGTCTATGCAGGATATTTTAATACTTTCGCGATTGATGATTTGACAATCCTGTATGGTACGGGAGTGAATTCTTTTGGGCAGTTGAGTCTAGGGGATACCGATTATAGAAAAACGTTCACACCGATCAGACCTTCGGTCCTCGAGGTAATAGGTGGTTTCGGCCATACTCTCTATATCGGCGAGAATGGAGATCTTTCCGCAAGTGGAAGGAATGAAGATTACCAGATTGGAGATGGAACACGGATCAACGAACTCGACCTTCATCATATCGCCAGTAATGTCGTGAGTGCCGGAGCAGGCTATGGACATACTCTCTATGTACAGTCTGATGGTACGGTCTGGGCATTCGGAGCTAACCAAGCTGGGCAAATCGGAGATGGTTCTACCGTATCCAGGACAGCTCCAGTAAAGATTTTTGAAAATGGACGTAAAGTATTCTCCAATAAAGCCAATAGTTCCTACATAGTAACGACAGATGGAGATCTTTATGGTTTCGGCGATAATTCCTATGGTCAATTGGCGTTGGGTCATACCAACAACACCAATAAACCTAACTATATTACCAATAATGTGGAGAAAGTCGCTGGAGGACGGAATCACATTGTCGTGTTGAAAACAGATGGAACTGTATGGGTTTCTGGTGATAATTCGCAGGGTCAGTTGGGGAATACCAACTCCACCAATCGTCTGGTCAAGGTTGCCGCTGATTGCACCGATATCGCAGCTGGATATTACAATACTTACCTATTGGATTATGAAGGGACCGTGTTAGCGGCTGGAAGTAATAAGTATGGGCAATTTGGTATTGGAACGACCGCTAGTAATTCAAAGACAGTTGGATTCGTGCCGATATTCGAAGATGCTCTGGATATGGATGCAGGTAGAGATCATGCAGTAATCTTGAAATCGGATGGATCGGTATGGACTTCTGGATTGAATGAGCAGTATCAATTGGGGGATGCCACAAAAGGATTTCGCAGGGATTGGAAGAAGATTTACCAACTCTAGGAGGGTACTTTTATGAAGCCAATGGAATTTCTTGGTTCCGCACTGGTTGTCGTATCTGTTGTTGTTTTGGTCACTTTGATACAGATACTGTTCAATAGATCTATCAAGAAAGCCTCAAGCAATAGCTTTCCCTACCATAGGCAACTGTTGACCTTCGCTATCGTACTACTTGGACTCTTTCTTGCGATAGGATTCTTACCCATTGAACATGAAGTCAAGGGCCAAATCCTCAGCGTCTTGGGTGTTTTGCTCAGTGCTGTGATAGCGCTCTCTTCTACCACATTGGTAGGTAATGCCATGGCAGGAATCATGCTTAGGATGATGCATGAATTCAGGGCAGGTGATTTCATCGAAATTGAGAATATGGTTGGAAGGGTTACCGATTTTGGCATATTCCATACAGAGATTCAAACCATTACTCGAGATGTGGTCAGTATACCGAATCTGCTATTGGTAAATAAGGCGGTGAAGGTTACCAGGAGGGGCGGAACATTTATCAATATAGGAGTCTCTATCGGTTATGACGTTCCTCATGGTTCAGTTGAAGAGGCACTTAAAAAGGCCGCGCAAACAGTTGGGTTAAAAGATCCTTTTGTATTCGTAGAAAAGTTACTCGATCATGCAGTGCAATATCGTGTATATGGATTGCTTGAGGAGTTTACCGAACGGTTGAGCAAGACGAGCGATCTCCACAAGACTGTCTTGGATACACTGCATGCCCAGGAGATAGAAATTGCATCACCATCGGTTATGGACAGACGGGAGTTCCCCTCCGAGCATCGCTATATACCCAAGCATATAGAGACAGCCAAGATGGACGCGAAAGAATCAACTGCTATTGAGGAGATGGCTTTCGATAAAGCAGAAGAGGCTGAGAGTATTGAACAACTACGCAAAGAGGAACAAAAACTCGTCAAGAAGTTGGAAGAGTTGGATGAACAAGAAGCTGATGGCGATAAAGAGAAGATCAAACAGAAGCGAGATCAGTTTCAACAGAAGATAGAGCGGATTCAGGAAGAGGTTGCCTCCCGTGAAGAGAAAAAAGAGGAGAAGAAAGAAGCTGGAGAGTAGCTTGATAACCTTGAGTAGTCCTCTTTAAATTATAGCAAAGTTTTTGTATGCTAGTTTTCCATGGATATCAGAGAGATGCGAAATCAGGATTGGCCTCAGGTAGCGACTATCTTTAAAGAGGGGATAGATACCGGATTTGCGACTTTCCAGAACGAGGTTCCCAGTTTTGCGCAGTGGGACGCCACCCATATTTCCTGTTGTAGATTGGTTGCTGAAGACGGAGATGGTAACATTCTCGGGTGGGCGGCGCTCTCTCCTGTAAGTAGTCGGGCAGCCTATCGTGGTGTAGCCGAAGTCTCAATTTATGTCGCAAAAGCCTTTAGAGGCCGATCGATTGGCAGACAATTATTGGATATACTTATCCGTAATTCCGAAGAATCGGGTTACTGGATGCTGCAATCGGTAGTTCTGGTAGAGAACTTAGCAAGTATAGCACTCCATGAAGCATGCGGATTCCGTATTGTGGGTAGAAGGGAGAGGATTGGCCGGCTTGCCGATGGCACATGGTCCGATACGTTGCTCATGGAGCGACGTAGCCGTCTTCCCTATTTCCTCGACTGATCGGTCAGGTTGTCTTTCCCCTGCACGCTATCCGATATGTAGATACGACCTTTTCTCCATCGACAATATATAGTTGGTCATAGAGATTCACCACAGGACAAATATGATTTGGTATAATCCGTACCGTATCACCAATCGAGACCGCTTCATGTAGCGCGTTGTCGGTGAAGATCGTATGTTCGTCATAGACACTCGAGACTACAGTCTCCAAAGGTTCCAGTATGGTTCCTTTACCCTCTGTCTGGCAGATTCCACTCATGCGACTTTGCATGGTAAGTGCTTTCGCACCGGCATCTGCAATGGTCCGATCTTTAGTTGGTTTCGAGATAATGGTTGCAAGAACGGTAGCTGCACATTGCCTATACGAACCTATGACCTTTGCTTGTCCCGCATCCATGAATATATAGGTCCCTGGACGGATTTCTGTGATCCCATCAAGAATTTTACCACCGTGGAGATGTGCACTGGTTATTCCAGGTGTAGATCCAATACTTACACGATTGCACGACAGGCCATGTTGTCTTGCAATTTCCACGTACCGGAGCGTATCCTCTTGTGCCAGCAGGAACAGCCGACTTGCAGTTGCCGTATCGGGAGCACTATAGGTGTGCCCCTCATGACTGAAAATACCTTCGAATTCGATAGCAGGCTCTTCCTTCAATACCTTCAGTATTTCGATGAAGGTATGCTCGTCGGTGACCCCACTTCTCTTGTCTCCGGTCTCTACCTCGATCAATATATGGGCGGGAATTTTTTTGTCGAATACTTGGATGATCTGTTCGAGTGCTTCAATCGAATCGAGTCCGAAGGAGATCTTTTTCCCCTCTTCGCAGAGTCTCCGGATTCGTTTCAGTTTGGTACTTCCCACGATTTCATTGGCAATGAATATGTCATTAATACCTGCATTAGCCATGACTTCAGCCTCTCCAGTCTTTGCGACGGTTATGCCTCGTGCTCCTGCTTCGATTTGCATCTTGGCAATTTCGGGAGTCTTATGGGTTTTGGTATGGGGACGTAGTGATACATGCCACTGGTTGGCAAGTTCTTGCATGCGTTTTATGTTCTTTTCCATGATGCTCTTTTCTATGAGCAATGCTGGAGTGTCCAATTGGGAAATTTGCATAGGCAACCTCTTGGTGATGATATATAATCAGAGGCAAAATAACAAGAAGAGGGTAGCATGTATGCAGTATGTCTGTGGCCTCTGTCGAAGAACATATCCTATAGAAACAACACGCTTTCAATGCGAATGCGGTGGTTTATTCCATGTAGATTATGTAAAAGCCCCTATCGATTTCTCTCGTTTAGAATCGGCCGTAGTTGCTCCATCCCTCTGGCGATATGCTTCTGCGTTGCCTCCCATATCCTCTAAAGCAATAACAAGGACAACAATGGGAGAAGGTAGCACTCCGCTGATTTCTGTAGGATCACAGGTGTGGGGTAAGGCCGATTATTACATGCCGACCTTATCGTTTAAGGATCGGGGTGCAGCTGTGCTTGTAGCCCTGATGTGCGATCTGGGGGTGCAAAATTGTGTCGTTGATAGTAGTGGTAATGCCGGAACCGCAATAGCAGCTTACAGTACGAGGGTAGGAATCGACTGCGATGTTTTTGTGCCAGCCCATACTAGTGACAAGAAGGTTGAACAGATTATTGCACATGGTGCGACGGTACATAAGATTGAGGGTAGTAGGGAAGATACTGCCGATGCAGCCTTGCATTTTGTGAAGGAAACGGGATCATACTATGCAAGCCATATTTATAATCCGTTCTTCTGGGAAGGGACGAAAACCTACCTCTATGAGATCTACGAGACTCTCGGATGTCTGCCAGAAGCTTTGGTTCTCCCCGTAGGAAATGGAACCCTCTTGATGGGTGTCTCAATTGCACTAAAGGAATTCCGACAATGGGGAATCATAGAAACGTATCCAAAAGTTGTTGCTGTACAGGCTGCCAATTGTGCCCCTCTGGCAGCCGCTTTCCTGGCAGGCTCACTTGAGATCCACCAAGTTCCAACCGCTCCTACAATGGCTGAAGGTATAGCGAGTGCAGCTCCCGCAAGGGGGAGTGAGATACTCCAGATGATGAAGGAACTTGGGGGATCGTTCGTGACTGTTCAGGAAAATGATATTCTCGATGCTAGGAATGCATTGGCGAAGAAGGGTGTGTATGTTGAGTTGACCAGTGCAGCTAATTATGCCGGTTATCTTTGTGCGTTGGATTCAGGTTTGCTAGATACCCAAGAGACAACGGTACTTCCATTCTGTGGTGCTGGTTTAAAGAGTTCGCATTGAAGATCAGTAAGATATCAATTGTTGTGGAATACTAGGCAGCGGTAACGGTGGCTGCCCTTGATGGAGGTATCATGGACAAATCGACTATTGTTATTACAGAGAAGATCAGAATCGGTATCAGTTCCTGTTGTATGGGAAGTCCTATTCGTTACAATGGGAGAGGTATCGATGTGCTGAAGGATTTGGGGCGTGAGAAGAATGACTTCATCTGGTGTCCCGTATGTCCTGAATGTATGGCTGGTCTTGGTGTTCCGCGCAATCCGGTCCATCTGTCCGGTGGCGATGGCAATGCCGTATGGGCTGACCAAGCGCGCGTTAAGAACCGTGGCAGTGCCGATGTCACCGAAGCCATGAAAATCGGTTGTCAGGTATGTCTGAGTACCCTTGAGCGATGTGATACAGTCGCATTTGTCTATATGGATGGCAGTCCATCTTGTGGTGTCTATAGGACTACGTTGAAAAACCAGAGAAGGGGTAATCCTCCTGGTGTCTTCGGCGCGTTGCTTTTAGAGAAGGGGTACTTCCTCATTCCTTCAACGGATCTGCAAAGTCCGCTGAAATGGTGGGATTGGCGACGGCGCTTGTTGGCTTTCCATTGGTTCAGTTCTGTTGAGCTGAAAACCATGCAGGATGTCTATGAATCATGGTATCGACTGAAATTTCTCTGCCAGGAATTGGACAACACTTGGGCTAGGGAGATGGGAAAACGCCTGGCATCGGTCAACCTGAAGAAAGAGGAAAACTTCCTTGCTGAATTCAAGTCTTCAGTATTGGATATTCTGCGTAAGCCGTCGAATACGAAGAAAATTACCAATAGTCTCTGGAAACATTATAGTCATTATAGAAAGTCTCGAGGAAAGACGGTCCAGGAAATCAATTCTCCCGAATTCCGCCGTAATATGACCTCCATTGCCCAGGAACTCATCAAAATGGAACGAACAGCATTCGAGGACGATTATCTTTTCGGTGCTTCCCCAGTGATCTACCGTGATGCCAGAAGGGTAAAGGCAAAGGAAGGTATTGTAACTGGTACAAACGAAATTGAACGGATAGATTAGGATCATGCATTACTCCACATTGGAAAATATTTCTATAGAAGTACTTCGTACCACCTTTGTTGAAGCTTTCAGCGAGTATGAGATCCCTCTCCACCTTACAACCGACTCTTTGTTGGAGATGATGAGGACGAGGGATCTATTGCTTGATCGTTCTGTGGGAGCTTTCGATAATGGAAACCTAGTTGGTTTTATCCTCTGTGGGTATCGGAACACTACGTATTGAGCGACTCTCTATGATGGTGGGACAGGGGTGATTCCCGAATATCAGGGGAATAAAATAGCTTCTGGTATGCTTTCATGGATACTTGAGGATGCAGCAAGGATAGGCGTTGATCGTTTTCTTCTTGAAGTACTTGAGCATAACCAAGCTGCAAAGAAACTCTATTTGAGAGCTGGTTTCTCAGATCGTCGATTTTTCCGTTGTTACCGCATGGAAAAGAGGTTAGTGCAAAAAAATTCTTGCGATTTGCCATGTTCTTTCGAATCTTTAGATAGGGAAGAATTCGAAAAATTGGATCATCAAAAAATGTTGTCTCATGAACCATCTTGGCAAAACGACGTTCCCTCAGTGCTCCACAACTGGGAACAACTCTCAGCTGTGAAAGTAATGGACAATGATAAGGTGATTGCATATGGTGTGATCCACAGAACCAAGGGTGATATACCCCAGTTAGGACTGGCAACCGAATATCCCGATTCTCTGTATGGTTGTATACTCGAAGGGTTGTCGCAGTTGACAGAATCGAAAACTTTCAGCGTAACAAATGTCGAAGAATCGAGTAGATTACAACAGTATTTGATGGTGCAAGGTTGGCAGAACCATATAAACCAATTCGAGATGCTGTATGAATTCAGATGATCAAAACAGCATCCCGACCTGAAAACATATCAGCTAGAAAAGGTTTCCATTTTTGTCAAAGACCATCTCTTCGGGAGGCCCTAATTCGACTAAATTTGGGTTGTTTCGCACAACTTCAAGCAAATTATCTGAAACCAAGATCTCTTCTACATGTGAAGAGCTTGGTATGCGTACTACCCGAACCTCCTCATGCTTTTCTGTCTCGCATGTCATGATAGCCGCCTTGATTGCCAAAGCATCAGAAGTAAGTACCATAGGCATTTTGCTGACTAGCGGGACTTTGGAAGTGAGTGAGTTGGGATATATTGCATCGAAGTCGGTCTTGTCAAAGAGTCTCTTTGTGGTAAAATCGGCTCTTCCAACACCCAAAGAGTTACCATGGGTCTCTTCACTTGCGTCGAGTACGACGTATCTGAGCACAAGGGGAGGTCCTTCGGCATAGGGCGTACTATAGCTACCGGTGACATTGGGATCCATACCATCACCACTATGGTTCTTTCCTATTTCATCTACAATCAGCACATCGATGTCGGATATGTAGATCTTAGCCATCTTGGATCTGGCTTCTTCTAACAAAAGTGGTTCTTCTTCCTCGATATGCTCCCTCGGTACTGCCACGATTCGAGAGACTTCATGGAAGGCATTCTCTATGACTGCAATACCGAATAAGACAGGACTGTGTTCAAGTACAGACAAGCCATAGAGAGGGACATTCTCGGCCATTTTCTTGAAACCTTGTGCATGACAGGATGCAGCTCCACTTTGGTTTCCCAATCCTATAGCCATCATCTTGACGAGCCCACTCTCGAATTTGCCACGGAATGCGGTATGAGGCTTAACCCTGTTTATCAGAATTATACCATCGGCTTCCGCTGCATTCTTTGAGATGAACACCTCACGACCATCAGGAAGAGTATCGATACGGACAACCTCCATACTCGCTTCAATTTTCACACCCATCCGTTCTTCAGTGACTCCAAAACTTTCAAGGATTCCCCTCTGACCTTCAGCGGTTGCTCCACCATGGCTTCCCATTGCTGGGATAATGAACGGTTTCGCTCCAAGGGATTTAAGGGTATCGACGGTCTGTTTGGTAATTCGATCGATATCAGCAACACCTCTGCTGCCTACAGCGACTGCTATGCGCATACCAGATGTAATCTTTTCGGCGCAGGACGACTTACGTATCTCATGGTCAACGGTGACCTCGATCTTCTCGAGCCTGCTTGAATCGAAATTTTGTCTTACACGTACCATTTTCGGAATGGTGATGGGAGAAAGAATTCTCGCCACCACGTTATCCCGATCCCATTCTATCTTTTTCATCCTGCTACCTTTGTCCTGCTTATTTTTGATCTATCAATTCATGTATGTGTAAATCTTTAGAAGAGCGACGGTAACCACAATACCAATGGTGGAGCATATGTGATTAACATAACAGTCATGAACAGAACAAAATACATTGGCAATAGTTCTTTAACCAACGTATGCAATTCTATGCCGCCTATCGTAGTTCCTACATAGAGAACCGTTCCAACCGGTGGAGTGATCAATCCAACTGAAAGGTTTGCGACCATAATAACACCAAAATGGATAGGGTCGATTCCGAAATAGGTACTCACTGGAAGGAGGATCGGTACAAGAAGGAACAAGGATGGGGTAAGGTCGATAACGGTTCCCACCAAAAAGAGCATGATATTGAGGACGAATAGGAAGACCCACTTGTTCTCGGTTACAGCCATCATATATTTAGTGAGGTGCTGGGGCACCTGTGCAGTTGCGAGATACCAGGTAAGGGCCATTGCTGTTCCACAGATGAGCATTACGATACCCGTATTAATGGCTGCGGTGAGAAGGATATTAGGATATTCCTTCCACTTTACCTTGTAGACGACACGGGCGACTATCATTGCATATACAGCAGCGATGGCACCAGCTTCCGTTGCAGTGAACAAGCCACTGAGTATACCACCGAGAATGATAAGGGGGAGTATCAGTGCCCAAAACGTATGTTTGGTTACGCCAAGGAATTCAGTAAATCCGATTTTTTCGCCTACTGGGTAATTCCTTTTCTTTGCATAGTAATAGGAGAGTCCCATAAGTGCCAATCCTACGAGTATGCCTGGGATGGCTCCACCTAGGAAGAGTTTGACGATGGAAATCTGAGCAATTGAACCGATGATGATCATAGGGATACTTGGGGGTATGATTACACCGATCAAGGAAGAAGAACAGGTTATGGCGACAGAAAATGGCTTGTCATAACCCTCTTCCTTCATCATCGGGATAAGGATAGAACCGATTGCCGAAGTGTCTGCGACTGAAGATCCACTCAAACCGGCAAATAACATGCTCATCAATACATTCACATGGGCTAACCCACCGACAAATCGACCTACCAATGCCCGTGAGAAATGAAGCAAGTCTTTTACGATACCAGACTTGTTCATGATTTCTCCAGCAAGCATGAAAAATGGGATCGCTAGCAGTGTGTAGATATCGACTCCAGTTATCAAACGCCTGGCGATCATCATGATATTGCTCATATCGAGGAAGAACATCACGGAAACAGCAGTGATTCCCACTCCGAATCCAATTGGAAGCCCTATCAATATGGTTATGAATAGAACGACTAAAAAGAAAATTACTGTTTCCATATTATAACCCTGCTTGTAGATCGCTATCTTTATCGAGGAACAACTGGGAGTTGTCCGCACGTGAAAGAAGGAAGAATTTTCGGAGAGTCTCCAATATCATAAGAAACATGGAGACCGGAGCTGCGGCATACATCCAACCTACAGATAGGCGGAGTACCGCGGTGGTCTGGATCTTTGCCAGATTGATATAGATGATTCCACCATAGAGGACGATGAGAAGGAATGCCAAAACCAGAACATGTGTTAGTACTAACATGACTTTTCCTCTTCTGGGATTCTTCGTACCAACCTTATTCACGATTAGTGTGAACGATGGGTGGAGATTCCGGCTATAGGCAAAATACATACCTAAGAACGAGGTCCATACAAAGAGCAGACGAGCCATTTCGTCAGCCCATCGTATGGAACTTCCCATATACCTGAGTACGATGTTCGCGAAAACGATCGCAACCAAGGAGACTATGAGTGCGATCAGGAATTTGGCAACGATCTTCGCAATCCAATCGATGATTTTAAAATACAGTTCCATCCGTTACTTCCTTATTCATGGACATATACACACAACCCCCGATGGGGGCTGTGTGTAATGAGATTCATTGTTTAGAGATAGGACTTGCCCGACTCCTGGATTTCTTCGATAAGATCGCGGACTTCGGGGAATTTCTCCTTGAAAGCATCGATCATGGGGAGAACTTTTTCCATGAAAGGAGTTACATTCGGATAGAGTACTTCGACACCCATCTCATCCTGGATAAGGTCGACGATTCTCTGTTCGTCACCGAGGATATCCTTATGGGTCTTTTCAGTTGTCGCCGCTGCAGCTCGTGCTACGACTTCCCTGTCGTTTTCGGACAGACCATCGAATACCTTCGCATTGATGACGAAATAGTTGGGGGAGATGATATGGTTTGTCACAGAGACATAGTCGAGGACTTCAAACCAACCCTGATGATAGGTCGCTGAGATAGGGTTGTCCTGTGCATCGACGACACCCTGCTGCAAAGCGGTGAACAATTCATCCATCGACATGACCGTAACATCGAATCCAAAGCGTTCCATGATTTCGATGATGGTAGTTCCCTGCCAGGTCCTCATGGTGATTCCAGAAGTATCTGCGGGAGAGTTGATCGGTCTTACATTGTTCGAAAGAGCACGTCCACCCTGTGAGAAGAATCCCAGGACATCGATTCCGATAGGTCTGAACAATTCTTCATATACCTTTCTTCCCAACTCGCCATTCATCGTATCGTAGGCATGGTCCATGCTGGTGAAGATGTAGGGCAACTGGACGAATGAAATCTCTTCATTGTACATTTCCCACATATTGCCAGTGACTGCCATCTCGATATTACCGATCATGACACCTTCGGTGAACTCGGGTTCTGCTCCCAACTGGTTGGCGGGATAGATTTCTACTACCAGATCTGTCTCAGCCTCAACAGTCTTCTTAAAGACTTCCTCAAGATTCTTGTTGAGTGGATGGTCTGCTGCGAAGTAGTTGGCTACTTTAAGCGTAGTGACGGAACTCTCTGCTTGTCCTGCTGCAAAGAGCATTGATGGAATCACTGTGAGCGCCACAAGGGACAACACCAGGATCGCAACAATCTTTTTCGTTTTCATATTTCCTCCTTGTAAGTAATGCCATCTGCGTTTAGAATAATTATGGCACTTCCTTCATAAACTGATATTTCAGATTATCATGGGATACATAAGGTGTCAATGAAGAAATATATTAATTGTTGCATGGAGTATCGGATGGGTGCAAAAGAGAAGAAACGCGTCGGAGAGACCAGAGAAGACCATGGGTCAGCATCGGTAGAGATGGGCTCTGGTAGTCTGAGTGAGTATGTATATTCCTACCTTGCGGACAAGATAATCAGAGGTATCATCCGGTATGGGGAGAAGTTGAATATCAAACAATTAGCATCCGAGATGAATGTGAGCACCATGCCTGTGAGGGATGCCTTGAAGCAACTGGCTGCAGAACAATTAGTAATCATTAAACCAAGATCTTCCTGTGTTGTAAGGACTCCACGAAAAGCTGAAGTTTTAGAATCCCTTGAGGCCAGGAGGATGATTGAGTTACATGTTGCAAGGACCATATATTCTCATGTAAAGGACGAGGAAATATTTATATTGAAAGAAATTGTAGATAGTATGGCTAAGACGTTACCTACCGGGAAGGAATCGCCTGAGAAGTTGCGGGCAAAGAAGCTCCAGTACATTGAATTGGATAGAGAGTTCCATACCGCATTCTGCAATCTAGCAAACAATTCTTTCATTACCAAGTTCTACCGAGAAGTCAATATGAATTTGAGTATGAGTTTCCGCTATGAAGTTGGACTAGAATACTCAACTTTCAATACATTGGATGTGCATCGAAGTATCGTCAATTATCTAGAGATGCATTCAGCAGATGTCGTTGGATTGTTAGAAACACATCTATCTATGAGCTATCACCACATCATCAATGGAGGGCTCTTCAAAAAGCTTCCAGATTGACTGTTTCGAGTGTACGACTCTTGTTTTATTGATAAAGAGGTATCTGTTAACTGAAATATCAGATAGTGATTTCAATTGACAGCATGGTATTCAGCTTCTATACTTTCGCTATCATAGAAGAAAGGAAATAAATTACAATGTCTGGAAAAATCATAGTTTTCGCTACCAGTTTTCTCGATGCTCCCGTTGCAAAGGTGGAGAATGAGGGAAAAGCCAAGCAGATGCTGGAAGATGCCGCAAAGCGACATGGACTGGAACTCGAATTCCGTTGTACACGAAATCCGTTGGAAGCAATGACCTCAGGGGAGCTCGTCAATGCTGTTGCCGTGATCGCCGATTTGGAAAAATATGAAGCCGATGTCCTTAAAGCGGTAGGGCCGAAGGCTGGCGGTTCTTTAGGTATTATAGCCCGTTATGGCATCGGTGTATCGAGTGTGGATCTCCAGGGAGCTACCGACGCGGGAATTCAGGTGACCAATACTCCCGGAGCTAGTGCTCCTCCTACTGCGGAATGGGCGGTAACTTCAATCATGAGTATCGCAGGTAGACGGAAACTGCAACATGAACGAGCTTCTTTAGGCAAAACGAAGTTTGGTCCATCTAGAATGGATGTTTCGAAGAAGACCTTGGGAATCATTGGAACCGGTACTATTGGAAGACGGGTTTTCGAGCTTCTTGCAGGTTATCAGATGGATGTTATTGCGTATGATCCGTATCCCAACAAAGAATGGGCGAAGGAGAACGGTGTAAGGTATGTCTCCTTGGATGAACTGTGTGGTAAAGCCGATTTCATCACTATACATGCCTCCGGAGAATCCACGATTATCGGCCAACGGGAGTTGGCGATGATGTCTTCCACTACCACACTCATTAACTGTGCAAGAGGTCATCTGGTAGATAATCAGGCAGTATACAACGCAGTGAAGAGTGGTACCCTGTGGGGGTATGGATTGGATGAAGTGTGGCAGTATCCACAGCTTCCCTTAGAAGGGTTAAATATTGAAGTGAGCCCTCACGTAGGTTCAGATTCCGATAATGGAAAAATCGCTATGCAAATGCTGTCCGCGCAATCCGTAGTGGAGTTCTTGGATGGGAAGAGACTCTCATTTCTAGTGAATCCTCAAAAATAGGAGTTGAAAATGAAAGCATTGGTACTCAAGGAATACAACAACTTGGTTGTGGAAGATGTTCCTAAACCGACTGCCCAGGCAGGAGAAGTTTTAGTAAGGATAAAAAGTAGCGCCATCTGTGGAAGCGACGCTCATGGAGTAGACGGTTCTACCGGTCGACGAATACCTCCTATTGTCATGGGGCATGAAGCCTCCGGCGAGATCGCTGAAATAGGTGAAGGAGTCACAGCTTGGAAAGTCGGAGATAGGGTGACCTTCGATTCAACGATTTTCAGACTGGATGATTGGTTTACTCGTAGAGGGTGGTACAATTTGAGCGATGGACGGAAAGTTCTTGGTGTTTCGTGTGACGAATACAGAAGGAATGGAACTTTCGCCGAATATGTAGTTATCCCCCAACATATTCTCTACAGGTTGCCGGATAGCCTTTCATTCGATGCGGCGGCAATAACGGAACCTTTGGCTGTCGCTATGCACGCCGTATCGCTGACACCTATATCCCAAGGCGATACTGTTGCTGTTATAGGCGCTGGTGTAATCGGTCTCATGGTTGTTGCTTCGTTAGTAAAATCGGGTTGTGCGAATATCGTGGTTTCCGACATTTCTGACAAAAGGCTTGAATTAGCCCGCGCTTGTGGTGCAACGCATACAGTCAATCCTACCGAATCGTCGCTCGTCGATGTTTGTTCAGGCCTTACAGATGGCCGAGGAGCTGATGCTATTCTGGAGGCGGTAGGACATGAAAAGACCATTCAGGATGCTATAGCGGCAGTTAGACGCGGTGGTACGGTTACCGTAATCGGAAACCTCTCAAAGCAAGTAAATATTCCGCTTCAAAGAATAGTCGCAGGGCAGATTCGTATCCAGGGTAGCTGTGCCATAAGGGAAGAATTCCCTGCAGCATTGGCATTGTTGGATTCGGGTAAGATTCCTTTGGACCTTATTATTTCCGAAACAGGAACTCTTGAAGAGGCTCCCCAGCTGTTTGCACGACTAATGAAGGGTGATCCGCAACTCATAAAAGTTGTCCTTCACCCATAATGCCCTGAAATAACTCGATTAATGAGGAGTCTTTTATGTCGAACACATATTTTGATCTTAGTGGACAGACCGCAATAGTCACCGGAAGTAGCCGTGGTCTTGGGCAATTCATGGCTTTGGCTTTGGCCAAAGCAGGTGCCGAGTTGATCCTTACGGCGAGAAAGAAAGAAGATTGTGCTGAAACTATTGGTAAGATTGTGGAGGCTGGGGGAGTCCAGCCTACCGCTGTCGATTTGGATGTACGTAGTGAGGCAAGTATAGATAAATTCTCCAAGTTCTTAGCAGATCGAGGTCGTCCGGTGGAAATCCTGGTGAACAATGCTGGATGTAATATCAGAAAGTCGGTCTTGGATGTCTCTTGGGACGATTGGAATACTATAATCGAAACCAATCTGAGAGGACCCTTCTTTGTAACTAAGGCAGTCGTCCCACGGATGATACAGCAGGGATATGGAAGGATCGTCAATATTGGTTCGGTTACCTCTGTTTTCGGATATGCTGGAATTGTTCCGTATACTGCTAGCCGTGGTGGTGTACTTCAGATGACAAAGGCGATGGCAGATGAATTTGGTAAGGATGGTATAACAGTCAACTGTTTGGCTCCAGGATGGTTCAAGACTGCACAGACACAGAAATTATATGATAATCCAGAATGGTTGGCGTATATCGTCGACAGGATTCCTGTCGGACGTCCGGGACAACCGCATGATCTAGATGGCAGTATCGTATTCTTGTCATCCAAGGAGTCGGAGTACATCACCGGTCAGATCCTGTTGGTAGATGGTGGTATCACCACCGGTGCGACGAAAGCGACCGTCTGAAATTTTATAAGCTGACATGAGAAAGCAGCTTAATAGGAAATTAAATACTCGTAGAATGACGAATCTGTAAAAATTTTGGTTGATTTTGTAGGTTCTATCTCCAATACTGGAAAAAAGACAAAAAACTATTATGCATGGTATGACAGTTGCAGTCTTAGCCAGGAAGGGGGATGCGAACTATGAGAAAGAGAGTCGTTGTTTTGTTCCTGGTCCTTGCATTGGGCTTCTCGCTCTTTGCAGGACCATCTGCGAATCTATACGATTTGGTGGTACCCGAAGAGTATACGTACTTGTATTTGGGGTCATTGGGGACAACAAGATTTCCTGACGACATTATCCAGTTGAATATCAATTTTACTCCAACAACATCGTTTGGAATGGCGTTGGGCATGGATGGTGAGTACCGCTGGTACCGTCAGACACTTGATACCGACATGGATCTTCCTGCTGATGCCTATATCCAGATTACAGATACCAGTTTTACTTTTGATCTCGATACAAGCCCCAGCTATCGTAGCTATACCCTTGAATTCAGTGGAATACCTAGTTTTTGGGGTTCAGGAATAGATTTCGATGTAAATGCTAATCTCCCATTCTCCGGAACCTCTACAGCAAGTTTAGACTTATCTGTTTATGGTGAAGTTGGTATTGGGCGTATCTATAGTATTTCAATGTTAAAAACAATCGAAACTATAATGGAGCATTTGAATATTACGCCAACTGAACAGATGGTCCGGGAAGTTGCTGAGATTATGTATAATAAGCAACAGATAACAAATGGGTTTAGCGACGATTATAGCCAGAATTGGCTTTCCTATTACCGATCTATTGCCCAAGCAATGGGTATTCCTGAAAAGACAGATGAGTTGATTCTGATTGATCATAGTCAGAAATATCAATTTGATGTGGCTAGGTATGCTGGTTTGAGGAAAGGTTGGATGGCTGCTCTTCGTTTTGTTCCTGGGTTGATTTACACGAAAGGTTTCATCACGAGTTCAACTGATTTTAATGGTTCCCTTTACCTTTATGGTGAATACGCGGAATTCTTGATTGATGAAACCCTCCATTTGAACGCCGATGCCGGAATACGTGTTGGTTTAGACACTAGTTTGAGTCCTAGTTTCAATGCCACTGTGGGAACTACCGGAACAGTTACCTATTTACCTGAAGATTACCGTTGGTGGGCTAATGGGACTATTAGCGTAAATTTTATCACTACACGAACAGAGAAATTATCATTTGAATTGGACTCAAGATTGAATTACCTCATTAATCCTAATTTCACGGTATACGGTGGTTTAGGTGTGAGCACGATTACAGACAAATTGAGCGTCTTCGCTGGAGGACAGATCAGGATCTGGTGATCACATCTACGGTTATTCCATGATTTTTGTTCTCGATTGTATGGCATGTCCCATGGCGTGAAGCGGGTGGGGCATGTTACCATATACCTCTAGGAGCGTACCAAAATGGCGAAGAACATGGGAAAACAAGGTAACAAACAGACAACTAAGAATGCACCTACACCAAAGAAACCCAAGCGTAAGACTATCAAGGGCAACTTGTCTGTCCATGCTAAGGGATTTGGTTTTGTCGCCGTAAAAAAAGGAGCAGACATTTTCATCCCGGTTGAGAATATGCAGAATGCCATGGATGGAGATATGGTCCAGGTTGAGATAGTCCAACGTTTGCCGAAAAAGAATCCTAAGGGTAGAGTACTCAAGATACTTACCTTGCACCGACGAGAGATTATTGGTGTATATAGAAGTGGTTCTGAAGGAGCGACGGTAATTCCCAGCGATGAACGCTATAACAGCCCGATTATAATCGGAAAAGATTCTTTCTCTACATTGAAGAATGGACGAAGACCTAAGAATGATGATCTTGTGGTAGTGGTCAGGACCCAATGGAATGAATCTGACCATCTCTTCAGGGGCGATGTTATCGACATCTTGGGAAAACCGGATAACAAGGGAATGGATCTCCTTATGGTTGCTCGCAACAACGATCTGACCATCCCTTTCCCCAAGCAGGTAATAAGAGACGTTTCTGGATTGAAAAAGTTTGATCTGCAGACTGAATTAAAGAGACGGGAAGATTTTCGATCAATTCCGTGTTTCACCATCGATCCTGAATCTGCAAAAGATTTTGATGATGCCATTTCCCTCGTCCAATTGGACACTGGGCGGTTTGAGTTGGGAGTTCATATCGCGGATGTCTCCCACTACGTTATCGAAGGATCCTCAATCGATAGAGAAGCTTTTGGGAGAGGGACGTCTGTCTACTTCGTGAATAACGTGATTCCCATGCTTCCCGAAAGATTATCCAACGACCTTTGCAGTATAAAGCCAAAAACCAATCGCCTAGCATTCTCAGTAATCATGGAGATCGACAGTCGAGGTATTGTGCATAATTATAGGATCAGGGAGACGGTAATCAGAAGTGCTTCCCGCTTTTCCTACGAGGAGGTTGAGGAAATTATCGAAGGAAAAGAGCATAAGTATGCGAAAACCATACATCTCATGGTTATGCTCTCCCTTATTCTTCGTAAGGCAAGAGAGGAGATGGGTTCCATAGATTTCGACATATCCGAACCCGCAATCTCTTTAGATGATCAGGGAGTTCCATATGCAATCCGTCCGAGGGAGAGGATAGAGGCGAATCGACTCATTGAAGAGTTCATGCTTATAGCAAATCGCATTGTCGCCAATCATATCGAGTCACAGGTAACAAAGAAGAATGACAAGCCCTTCGTTTATAGAGTACATGAAAAACCAGAGGATCAAGCTATAAAGAGCTTCCTGCAACTTCTGGAAAGGCTAGGTTTGAAGTATCAACTGGGAAAAGAAGTCGAATCGGATGACTATAGGAAGATTCTCGATATTATTGAAAACCTCGACTATAAATATTATGTGGAGAAAGTAGCACTGAGATCGATGACTAAGGCATTCTATACTACGAAGAACAATGGGCACTTTGGGTTGGCGTTCGATGCTTATACCCACTTCACTTCTCCAATCAGAAGGTATCCTGATCTTGTCGTTCATCGTCTACTCAAATATTACGCTCTACAGGAGAAGGATAAGTCGTCCCTGAAGAAAACTGAAACCGATGCATTGGAAAAGAGACTCCAGAAGATATGTGATCAATGTTCAAAACGGGAGATTCGTGCAACCCAAGCTGAACGGGAGTTTATCAAACTCAAGTCCATGGAGTTCCTTTCAACAAAAGTTGGAGAGACGTATGATGGCATTATTTCAGGTATGGCGAGTTTTGGTATGTTCGTAGAGCTATCCCATTATGTCATAGAGGGATTGGTTCATGTCTCCGAGCTCAAAGGAGACCGTTATGAATTTGATAAGGATGAGTTTACCCTTACTGGTAAGAATACCGGCAAGGTCTATCGTGTAGGTGATGCGGTTAAAGTGCAAATCAAAAGTGTTTCCAAAGAGGAGAAGAGGGCTGATTTTACACTCGTGAAGGAATCTTGATTTCCCAAGCGAGTATACCGAGTCTTTTATACAAGGAAGAGCCTTCAAGGAAATGCATGAAATTCACCAATCTTAATGGTGTCACACCTCAGCGTGAGGGATCTCAAGCAAAAAAGAACCCTCACCATGTTATTTCATGATAAGGGTTTAAGTCGTTGCGGCAGACTGGACTTGAACCAGCACAAGCTCTCGCCCACTAGCACCTCAAGCAGTAAGCAAGTAATTATTTAACATTCCTTACTGTTCTCTAATACTACTAAATCCTTATCATGTATATTTAAGACTATATCATAATATTCCTTATTGTTCCATTATATTCCATATTTATTGGTGTCACAAGTGGTGTCATAACTGGTGTCACTCGGTGTGACACCAATTGAAAGTCGGAAAGTTAGTTTTTGATATGTCTGTGAATCTAGAATGATGACTATTTCACAAATAATTACATTAACAGTACTACTTTGATGAATAATAAAGAATTAGAAGTTTTACTATATTGAGAACTTACCTGAGTTATCTGGTATAAGAAGGAGAAATGATGAAGTCAAAGTGCAATGTTGTGGGTCAATAAAGAACAGGTGCTGTTCGTATCAAGTAATCCAGTAAAATATATAATTACGATTCCAATAATTAGAATTAATAAGGGCAACCAAATTGAAAACAAACAGAAAGTAAGAAACCTTGAATGAGAATCTATGTTTTCTTTTAGGAGTTTAACATCTTCTGATATCATTTTAGTTTTTTCACTTTCAAATCTCTCTTCTACCAAAATTTCATTCAATCTCTCATTTTCAGCATCTACAATTTTTCCCAGATTTAGCAAAGATTTCTTGTCAAAATGTATAAGGAATGAATAAATAACTGAAGCGAGAAGTAGTGAAGCAAAGATGATTATGTTTTTCACAATGCTTCCACTCCACTCAAGGTCGAACTGTGATAATGCAAACGCCATTGATACAATCAATATTAGCTCGCCTTTCACATTTTCTACAGAATTTTTAATCTTATCATTGAGTGATATGAAAGATTCGTCTAAATTCTTTTTTAATTGGTTTAGATTATATTTATCATAGTGAATGCTACAACTGACTTTGAATTCTTGAATAATGATATCGAATCGTGAGAAGAATTTTTCAAGTCTATCCTTCTTATCAACTTTAGATAAGTTATCATATAACACTGATTTGAAAATATTCCCTTCGGGAGTTGAGTTGTCATAGTTGGTATTAAGAAACTCACTTGCATTGTCCAATTTATAAACACACTTTTCGTTGAATTTGCTAGGCACTTCTAAAATGGTCTTGCTACACAGGAATGCCATTGTTCCTGAAAACTTATGGTCTGCCAATTTGGATAACTTTTTATAAACAGAGAAACATTCTTGTGCATCAATAAAAACCTGTGGCATTTCATTAATATATTCTTGTCCGATTAGAAATTTCCAGCCGGATAGATTAGCTCGTTCCGAATCAGTTGCCAACCATTTCACGTATTTTCTTGTGGATGTAGCAAAATCATTTGCACTGAATATCTGCGCTTTATTTAAGATTGCCGATGAAGTAAGGATAGTAACTCTATCGCCGTCTGTAGGAAGTTCATTAAAGACTGGCTCATATTCTCTACCATCAATGTTAATGTTATTGTTTTTATCAAAAAGTGTTTCACACTTTGGGAGAGCGTTTCTAATGTCCAAAAAGCTGAACGTTATTAATAGATTATTATCATCGTAATCAATATTAATCACATGTCTGAAGAGAATGGAGAATTGTTCTTGCATCATTTCCATTTCTGTAGGCATTCTTATTCTCCCGGTTCGGCCTCGTAAATGAATCTTTTATACTCTCTAAGTAAGTCTCCTGAGGGGTCACTAATAACTAGCTGGCTTTCCTCTACATCATAGGTTACGGTCTCATCATCTACTTTGCTTGCATCTATATCAATTATTATACCTGATTTTTTATAATAAAATTTCTTCCATGGCTTATACGAAATTTTATTTGGTTTGAAACTCGAAGAGAGTTCTAGCTGTTCCCGAGCAACAAACTCATCAAATTTATCTTGATCATCAGGGTTTGGAAGAACGATATTTTTCATTTCTTGTATAGTTACTTCGAATGGATTACTATCGAAATATTCAACTATACTCCTTCTTGCAACATTCATTTCAGTATCGCTATATCCTCTTTCATGCTTAAGGTAGTTTTCGACTGCATCCAGAGCTGACCGTGTGGCTTTAGCACTGAGCTGGATATTATCACATCCGATGAAATTTGTCTTGTACAAACTGGAGATATTCCTTAATCCAGTCATAAAAGTCAGATGGTTTATGGCATCCTCATTTTGTAATAATCTATCTATCATGACTGTAGTTGCAACATGCATGTGTTGCAAATCCAGAGTCATGCTCTGCGTGAATTTTAATGTTTCCGCATCAATACCACTGTTTGCCTTGTCAGTCATTAAAGCAATTGCAACTACGTGACCTCGTACTTCATCTGAGTAGTCGAATATTATAAGATAACCGCCTGCAGATCGTTTATCGTCTTTCAAGCATTTTTTTAGATGCTTGCCAATTTTTTTCGAAAAAGCAAGAAATGATTCAGAGTTCATACTATTGCAATAATCACGCACAAATTTTTGGACAGGATAAACATTCTGGTCAGCAATGAACACTCCATACTGAACTCCCTGTCGGACGTTATGTGCTTTTTTAAAGCTGTCCACAAAAAGTTCTGAGACAGTATTTATCTCGATGAGTTCTTCTGCAAACTGGTCGTCTATTAGTTCCGAATTCTGTTCTTTAAAAATCTTGTGAGCTATTATGAAATTGATATTCCCTCTTTCCGTATCTGGCATTTTTTACTCCTTTACGGTTGTAGATTACTGCGAACTGCAATTATTACATTGACCACTCTACCTGTAACGTTTTCCCGGTTCCGTGAGGACAGAAGCGGATTGTAATTTAACTAAAGAATTATCTCCAAATCTTTCGGAGGAAAAATAAGATTAGGTTGATAGTATTTAGGCTCTACGAACAAGAACCCAAACCGCCGCATGCCCAATTCCAGTACCACCTTTGCATGGAGGGAATGTTTCACCTCTTGAAAGTGGGATGGTCTGACTTGGATGAATATTACATTTGTATACTCCACTCTGTTGACATTTCTCACCAGTTTTTCCCTGCATAGCTATCTCCTTTATTTATGAAAGGTTACTAGAGGTAGTATGACAAATCATACTTTACAAATAAAGAAAAATTCTCAGAAGTATTGTTTCTATAACCATGAAATTGCTAGTAGTGATACCTATACAGGTTGTGAATGTTTAATTATCAAATTTTCAGCAATAAATTTCAGCAATGGAATTTCCATTATGAGTGCCTTTTCGTGTTTTAATGGATGGTAAACTCCTCTTGGTGTTTGCAAAAAGTCGTTGGATTTGCTATGTACAAGAGCATTTCTTGTTTTATAAATTCTAGATGAAATATTTCTTATAATTTTATCATCTGGGTCATTCATAATTGCAAACTTAGTACCAGATGAAAAGGATACATCATTATTTTGATAGTATTCATCTAAATTATTATTTGATGAAAGAAAAGTTTTTAGATTATCGAGTTCTAAATATTTTGAAAGAGTCAATTTTAATGCTTCTTCTTCAGTTCCCTGAAAATCATTTAGATTAGATTTTACCCTTTTCTTTATTAGGTCGATGATTTTCTGCATATCGCTGTTTCTCTTTGTCGAAAATTTTGGATGTGTTATTTCGTTACGCAGTTGTGTAATAAGATCTTCCTTGAACACTGACTCAAAAAAGAACTCTATAACATGGTAAAATCCCAGATACATAACAAAGGGATTGTCGGATGAAACGGCCATATTATACTTCGCTAATAGTTCTGCGTTATATATTCTCTTTGGAGGATCGAGTTCATCAGTCGAAGAATTATTTTTAAATAATTTGGAAATAAGGTGGTCTTTATCATGATTTTCTGATCGTCTGAATTGTATGGTCGCATTAAAATTATAGGAGAAGTTAAATGAGAATGCGTTCGCAAGATTTTCAAATTTCTCAATACTTATAAGTTGTTCTCGACTCTCGATTTTTAACGTTCTACGAACGGTTATTCTTAGCATTAAATGAAATAATCTTTCAATTGTACTAACCTTAACCTCTTCAGATTCGTCCAAGGAATCATAGGAAATTGGTCTATTATCATAGAGTCTGTGACGTAGATGATAGTGTAGTTCGCTGGGGGGTGCTCTAAATACGTAATTTAGAACGAAGGTTAACGAAGGTTTAGATAAGGAATATGTAAACCCATTTTCGGTATCTTCAAATTGTGCATATCTGTTATGATTCCTTAAATATGAAAGGTGAGGTGTTCTTCCTAAACTTGTTGTAGTTATCGGAACCTCATAAGTATGTTCATCATAGAACAAGTCATGTGGATGCTGGTCATCTAACAGAGGTATCGCTTCAATTTCAGATCTCAATATCTCATAATTATTATTATCGTCGGTATATTGAATCGTCTCATCCTTGATCTGGATTGCTAATTTTGAATGATAATATTCTGGAATAGAGTCTATCCAATTTAAAAATCTTGTAAATTCCATGGTCATTCCTTATAGTTTTTTCGACTTTTTACACACCTCACCTCACCTCACCTCACCCAACCCCTCCACTCGGGAACTTGTAAATTACGCAAGAATCGCTCCCGGACTCATGCCTTCCCCCGGCATCCGATCAATCCTCCAGGTGTCCAGCAAGGAGTTTACGCAATGGAGTTGTTGGGTGTCGCATTTGGTGAGGCGGAAGGCGATATGTTTGATGGTGGGGTTTGATTGGAGGAGGGTTGTTAGAGGGTCGGTGGTTTCTTTGCCGGAGATGAGGTAGTCGAGAGACACTCCAAGTGCTTCTGCAAAAGCGGATGCCAGTTCTAGGTTCGGTATCTTGCCTAAACTTTTCTTGTTAGACCATGTCCCGAAATTGATTTCCCCGTTGGTCTGAGCACAAAACTCGGTTTTAGATAAACCAGTCTTGCTCCACTCTTCTTCGACCCTTTGCCAAAAAGAGATTGCGTCAATTTTCATATCTTTATTATACCACAATCTTAACTGAATAGTTAAAAAATTTTCACAAATCTATTGACATTTAACGAATCAGAAAAGATAATGGGCACATGAACGAACAAACATTAACGAATCAGAAAAATAAACAACTCTGGGTAGGTGCTCTTTCACAACCCGAAAGAAAAATGGTTCTCGATGCAAGTAAGGTTTGTGGTCTCCGCAAATCAGAATTCTACCGCCGAGCAATAATCGAGAAGGCACAATCAGTCCTTTCATCAGTTAACAATGAAACTCAAGAGGCATCGTCTGTCCGTGAACAACCACGGGTGGGTGATGCCTCTTTTTTGTCGGAGGAAAAGCATGAAACTCCTAACAGTTGATGAAGCTGCGAAATATTTGCGATATGCACCTTCCTACATGAGGAAGCTTGTGATGTTGAACAAGGTTCCCTATATCAAGTTCGGAAGGGCGGTCAGGTTCAATAAAGATGATCTGGATAAATTCATCACTGAACATCGTGTGGATGCTAAATCAGCATACTGATTTTTCTGATAAGGGTTAGCCGTAACTGACAACTCTTTCCGGAGAGCCGTCCGGAGACCTTTCAATAGTCCGTATGGGTGAGAAGTCATAACGGACAGCGTCATACACAGAGTCGGACGGGGATTTCGTCAATCCTTCATTGACCGGGGTGGCACACCGGGAGATCCGCAAAACGTGCCAGATTTTCAGGAGGTTCTATGGGAGCATTTTTACAAATCGTAGTGGGATTGCTTTTGGTTCTTATTGTTATCGGCCTGTATATGGTCGTGAAGGTGGGAGCTATGAGCGATAAGGATCGTGAAACAGTTGGTCATGGACCGAAAGGACAAGGCCGATGAGTAATACCAAGGAGGTCACCATGAAGAGTGACGATATGGCAAAAAGCTGGGTGGCACAGATGGCCAGCCAAACGATGGGCATCATTTTACAGACCAGACAGGAAATTGAGGAACAGACAATCCAGCGTATGGAAGAATCGGATTGGCTTCGAATGAGGATCGAGGATCTGGAAGAGGAAGTTTTCGCCCTCCAAGCCGAATTGGAGAACGAGAAAGATGAGAGAGCAAACCTTCAGAGCCACTCAAACGTAATTGAACGAGAACGAAATCAGTTCCGGGATTGCTGGTTTAAAAGCAAGAAGAAGATTGTAGATCTCGAAATGGAACTCAATTCGATAAAAAAGTCGGATGGTGACGCATCCGACATAAAGGAGATTACCACATGACACTTGAAAACACCAAAGCAATCAAAGCCTCTGATAACCTAGTGATGATTGTATACGGGAAAGGGGGAGCTGGCAAGACCACATTCGCAGCATCTGCTCCCAGACCGCTCATTCTCGACTTCGAGAATGGAACCAAGTACTTGGGCGAACGAGGTATCAATGCAGACGTAGTTCGCATGAGAGGTTGGTTCAGTCCACAGGATATCAATGAATTGGCTTTGCTACTTAGAGACCACGATACGGTTGTGATCGATCCCTTGGGTGAAGCTATGGAGAAGCTTATCGATTCACCCAATATCCGGGGAAAACAGTACCGTACCGGAGATGGTGCGCTCACCATGGCCGGGTGGGGTGAAGTGAAAAAACAGATGCGTAACTTCATCAAGTGGCTTCGGGATACGGGAAAACATGTCATCATCGTTTCCCACGTGTCGGAAATCAGCACCGAGCAGGGTTTGGAGAAGCGTATCCAAGTAGCAACAAAGCTCTCTGATGAAATTCCCAACATGGTAGATGTAATCAGCTACCTAGGAATCCAAAAGCAGGGTGATGATTTCGTTCGATCTCTCTTCACTCCTTCCCAAGGAGGTCTATTCGACAGCAAGGATAGGACCGGGCGAATTCCGATGGTCGTGGAGATAGGAGAACATACCGGATGGCAAGATCTTATGAATGCCATGGTTGCTCCGTCGATGCCACAGCCCACATCGTCACCTATACCAAACCAGACTCAACAAGAAGCTCCAAATACCACACAGCCACCTTCCCGGATAACAGTAGCCCAGACAACCGAGATGCGTTCTTTAGCTGAGCGAATGAGCGATCCTGCAGGTAAGTCGTATCTTCTACAGAAAGCAGTGTCAGGCATCACATTCGAAGAAGCCCAAGAGATCATCAATCGGGCCAAAGCAAGTCTGGGGGTGTGAGATGGCATATTTGAATAACGGAGTGGAATACCCTTCAGTAACTACCATTACTGGAATAGTGAATAAACCAGCATTGCTAGGATGGGCTGCCAATTGTGCTGTGGATTATATCCAAGAGCGTTTGGATGTGTTGGGTGGAAATACTTCTTTGATTGATGAATTCATCTCTCTTCTGCATGAAGAGAATTTTGACAAGGATAGGTTGTTGAGTACCTACAATCTGATGAAGTCGAAAGAGGATGTTCACGCTATTGAGGGAATTTTTGAACAGGCCAGAAAAGCATATGTCATAAAACGTGATGGCGCTGCAGATGCAGGAACTCAATGTCACCATGCGATACAGATGTACATCGAAGGTCATGATCCATATCCCTCTTTGACATGTGATGAAGCAAAGAATGGTTTCCAAGCCTTTCTCTCGTGGGAATCCAAGAACAATCTCGAATGGTTGGAATCTGAAGTTGAAGTTGTCTGTACAACGATTGGATACGCTGGACGGTTCGATGCCATCGCAATAGTGAATGGACATAGGTATCTGATCGACTTCAAGACCTCCAAGGGAATCTGGGACGAGATGTACTGGCAGGTCTGTGCTTACAGGCAAGCGTACAACGAGATGTTCCCGGAACGTCCCATCGATAACCTAGCAATCTTGCATCTGGATAAAGAAAAAGCAACACCTACTTTCAAGCCAGTAGAAGATGAGATTGAACGTAAGACCATTTTCTTCAACCATCTCGTGAATGCCTATTACTTCCAATGTAATCGCAAACTGAAGAACAACCCTTTCGTAAAAGCTGCCAAGGGTTGGGGAACCATTCCCTTTTAGGAGATCCTTATGGAAAACAAAGAATTGATACCCGTCATCCAAGTAGTGGATGGGAAGATACAGGATAATCTTGATGTACTCGAGACAAAGGTGAAAGCAATAGCCGAACAGTATAAGGGGTTGGTGGTCACCGATATATCCGATGCAAAGAAAACATTGGCGAATCTGAGAGGACTGTTCAATAAGATCAACGATGAGAAGATAACTGCGAAGAAGATCTTCATGGCTCCCTTCGAAGAAGTCGAAAAGAAGATCAAGGAATTCAAGAATATACTCGACGAACCTATCATTGGTATCGACCAGCAGATCAAGGAAAGTGAGCAACAGGTCCGGGAGGAAAGGGGAGTCGTTATCGATGCATTGCTTGATCAGGCTTCAATTGAGTTCGATGCAGTGATGAAGGAGTTCTTCAACTCTACGAGTTGGAGGAAGGATCCTGCTTGGCTTCAAGAGAAATTCTGGACACCCAAAGGCAATCCCACGACCAAGCTCAAGGAAGAGATTGGTACGAAGGTGAATACCTGCAGGGATGGAATCCTTACGATCCTTTCGGTAGCTGGTGAGTTCACAGACCAGATACTTGATGCATTCAAGACTTCAGGAAATCTCGGTCAGTCGTTGAGTCTACTTGAGGAGAAAAAGAGAGCCAAGGAACAAGCCGAAGCTTTCACGAAATCAGTTGAACAATCAGAGATCCCGGTAGCCGAAGTACCTACGCACGATGAAATCCCTTCTTTCATGAAGGAGGAGGATCTTCCATCATTCATGACCCATTCACCGAGTGTTCCACAGAAGAAAGAAGTCCTCGTCCGTTTTCTTTGCACAGATGCCGAATTCATGAAGGTGCGTTCTGCTTTGTCGATTGCTGGAATCGCATACGAGGTGCTCTAGATGAAGGTTTCTTGGACTGCGAAACGGGATACGGTGGCGCTGGTTGCTCCACGTGATATCAAACCGAAATTGGATCAGATCTTCCAGACTTCGGATGATAAGCACAATGGACACATCACCATTACCATCGAGACGGTTCGCAAACCAAGGACTACCGGACATCGATCCCAATCCCACCATCTGAATGGTCACATCCAGCAGATTGCAGAATACACGGGAATGCCCTTCGAGCTGATCAAGCTGGAAGTGAAACATAGGGCGGTGGAGATGGGATATCCAATGTTGTTGAAGTTGGATGGCACGGTACAGACCGATATCTATGGCCGTGTCATGGGAATATCCGAAGCTGATTCATCAACACAGGAATGCGCAATTCTTATCGAGACTGCGCATATGGTGGCTTCGGAAGTAGGAATCAAATTACAAGAGGAATAGTCATGGATATTACGAAAATCAAAATCGATACCAAGATGGTGCTTGTCGATTATTCGACCGAGGTCGGAGACTTTCGCATCAAGACCGAAGAGGATCCTTCACAGGATCTGACTGCAGCTATTGGAAGACTCAAGGGAATCTTCCTCAGACGGATGGAGTTCGAGACTGTCCAGGACAAGGTCATGGTCAATGGATTCGAATCCGGAAAGGACGATACAGGGTTATGGTATCGCCTTACCGGGATCTATACAGCCAATCTTGTCGGACACAAGATCACTACACCGAAGATACGCCTATCAAATGATCCCGAGTTCTGGGAGGGAAAGGATCCCGACGAATGGCCGGGATTCATGGATGCTGATGAGACTGAGAAGATGTTGGCTGCAGTGGAAGAGACCGAAGAGTTTGTGAAAGGCAAGAGGGCGCAACTTCCTCTGGACGAACAGAGTGAACTGCTCGGGGAGGATGTATGAAGAAGCTGATTGCAATTGATCCAGGTCCTGTACAAAGTGGGATTTGTGTCATCGATGCCGAAACGTATAACCCAATAAAAGCGGTAAAAATTGAAAATGCCATGGTTATGGAGATTCTTGCACCACACATACATGGAAATACTTTGGTGGTGATCGAGATGGTAGCCCACTATGGAACCGGAATGCCAGCTGGAAAGGATGTTTTTGAGACCTGCGTATGGATCGGACGGTTCATCGAACAGTTTACCCAAAAATATTTGGTTGTCGAAACTTTACCAAGGAAGAGCGTGAAGATGAATCTCTGCAATTCAGTCAGGGCTAAGGACAGCAACATCAGACAAGCGCTGGTTGATAGATTCGCACCCGGAAAACGCAACTATGGAAAAGGGACTAAAGCCCAACCTGGATTCTTCTATGGCTTCTCTGCGGATGCATGGCAAGCCTATGCATTGGGCATCACCTACATCGACATGAAAAGGAGCAAAGCAATATGAGTGCGGATATCAACCAAATCATCCTAGTGGGAAGACTCACTCGGGATGCAGAATTGAAATATACGAACAGTGGGACGGCAGTCTCGAACCTGTCCATCGCATGCAACGAATCCATGAAGCAACAGGATGGATCGTGGCAAGACCAAGGTCATTTCTTTGAACTGGCACTTTGGGGAAAGCAAGCGGAAGGTTTGCAGCAATACCTCACCAAAGGCAGACAGATCGCTATCCAAGGCAGATTGAAACAACAGACATGGACAGACCAACAGACCGGACAGAACAGAAGCAAAGTAGTGATCAACGTGCAGAATTTGGAGCTCTTGGCTGCTCCCGCAAATTCACAGAACAACTATCAAGTGAATAACGGTTATCCAAATCATGCTGCGCAACAACATCCTCAGGGATATCCAACGTCACCACCTCCACAACAGGTTCCATCACCACAACAAAGGAATTTCGATGGATTCAACCAACAACCGGGATTCGATCCTCCGGCAGGTCCACAGGGTTTCCCGGGTCCTGAGCATTTCAACGACGACATTCCATTCTGAGGTGCCCCATGAATTATAGAACCAAGGCACTTACTGCCTTCTGTAAGCTTCGTCGCTTGCAGGAGGCCAATGAAGCAGGATATGTGCAGTGCGTCACATGCGGGAAACTAGTGAAGTGGAACGAATGTGATGGAGGTCACTTCATCCATCGTCGTTTCCGTGGGACTGAGGTAGAACACGACAATGTATGGCCTCAATGTGTCTCTTGCAACAGGTTTGGAAGCATCACGCAAAAAGAATATGCAAGAAAACTGATAGAGAAGATTGGGGAAGAACGTGTGAATGATCTAGTCGCATTGAAGTATGAAAGTTTCCCGTGGAGATCCTATAAGGTAATGGCGGAGAAATACGATGCGGAAATCCGGAGATTGAGAAAGGAGAAGGGACTGTGAGCTATTCATTGACACAAGCTGTGATCGACATGCTCAAGGACTGGCCGGAAGGTGAAACTCGAAGCCTGAAGCAGATGAGCAGGTTAACGGAACGTAACCTCAGGAAGCATGGGATTGCTGATGATGCATTGGATTCAGTTGTGAGTGCACGGGTAAGGGAGCGCAAGGCTCTTTTCGGGATTGTCTCTATCAGGGGCATCAGTCGATATCGGAAAGTCTCCAAGGAGAGTAGTCATGGCTAAAGATGACATGCGCCTCAGCCTGAATTTCGTTGACCATCCCAAGGTACGGAAGATTATCCGAAGATGCGGGTATGAAGCTTTTTACGGACTGATCAAGCTCTACTCTATCGCAGGAAGAATGTACACTGACGGTCTTCTCAAAGGATTCGATCTTGAAGATATCGAAGACCTTGCAGACTGGCATGGTGAGACAGGATCATTCGGTTCTACTCTTGTTGATGTAGGGCTTATCGATGAGACAGAGGAAGGATTCTATCTTCACGACTGGGAAGAGCATCAGCCTTGGATAATCGGATCGGAAGAGCGAAGTGAGAAAGCAAAGAAGGCGGCTGAGGCAAGATGGAACAAGGGTGAAGACAGCCAAAACGATGCTCAAAATGCTGACAGCATGCAAGATGCATGCGGCGAGCATGCTAGTGGCAATGCGGTTAGCATGCTAAACCCATGCCCTAGTGCCCCTTCTCCTTCTCCTACTCCTAAGAATAATATACCCCCCCTAGATACTAAAGTATCTATCCCCCCCAAGGGGAAGAATCACACAAAATTCTTCAAACCAACAGTGGAGGAGATCTCAGCCTACTGCCAAGAGCGCAAGAACGAGGTGGATCCTCAGAAGTTCTGGGATTTTTACGAATCGAAGGGCTGGAAGGTCGGAAAGAATCCGATGAAGGACTGGAAGGCAAGCGTCCGTACCTGGGAGAAGAGTGAGCTTCCTCGTGGTCGTGCCAGTCCTGGCAAGACATGGCGACCGGAAGGCTACGAATTCGATTCAGGAGGGTACGATGAGCTTTGAACCATGTCCGAGAGGAAAGAGATTCGATCAACAATCTGCAGAGATCCATGCATCGAGCCGAGTATATGAGATTCTCGTCAAACTGGAGCGGGAAACTGGTAAACAGAGCACTCCCCAGGAGGAGGATGCGCTGATCGATGAGATGGTGCGGTCCGAACGGGAGGCCTATGAGCGAGAGTTGTTCGCATCCCGATTGGAGACGATTCCACTGCGTTATCGTAACCAGACCTTCGCAGACTATGTGTGCCAAAACGATCGTGATAAGGCGATTGTGAAGCATATGGCCTCAGGGAGATCCGGGATTCTCCATGGTTCGAACGGGACAGGCAAAACGATGTTGGCTTTCTGTGCAATCCGGAAGCAATGGGAAGCCGGAAGGTATGCCCAGTACATCCTTGCTGCCGATTACTTCGATCTCATTCGATCCTCGTTCAACGGGGGAGATCCGTTGAAAGTTCTCAGGGATTTTACCGATTACGACTACCTAGTTGTGGACGAGATCGACAAGAAGCATGGGACCCAGACCGAGTTCGTGTACCTGTATCGGCTGATCAATGATCGGTACAACGAGATGAAGCCGACAGTCCTGATTTCGAATTCGAATCGAAAGGATCTGGAGAGTGTCATAGGGATATCTGCTTTCAGCCGGGTAGCCGGGGAGGGCAAGATCATAGAATTCACCGGAGAAGACTACCGGAAGAAGAGAGGCTGATGTGACAATTAGGGAATTACAAAACAAGGCTTTCGGGAATGCGTTGCAGCATGGATTTCACCACAAGGAGCAGAGTCTGGGAGAATTGCTCTGTCTGATACACAGTGAGCTCAGCGAAGCTCTTGAGGCGGACAGGAATGGCAAGCGGGCTGATCTTGAACGGTATCGGAAGGTGATTGAGAAATTCTCCCATAGTCCTAAGAAATGTCATTCGTCCTTTGAGTTCTTTGTGAAGGATACGGTGGAGGATGAGTTGGCCGATGCTATGATCAGGATCGCCGACCTGGCGGGGTATCTGGGAATCGATCTCGAGGCACATGTACTGGAGAAGATGAAATACAACAAGAGGCGACCTCGGTTGCATGGGAAGGCGTATTGATGAAACTGTTGATAATGAAAGACGGAAAGGTGTTTGCTGAAGCAAATGGACAGAAGAAGGCTGCAGAGTTGTTGGGGTGGACCGAAGAGCAGGTATCCGAGGTAATCCGAAAAGGATCAGCCATCGATGGAATTACCTTGGACTATCCTCTCACTCGGGACCGGATTGGGAGTGTCGTTTGTGCTTACACGAGTACAACAGTACATCGTTACAGATCTCTCTCTGAGTGTGCAAGAGCTTACGGGATGGCCAGAAGTAGGATCGAGAAGCTCATAGAGACAGGTGCTACTGCAGATGATGGGATTACCACGTTCGATATCCCCTTGAGTTAACTGCTCGAAGTGAGAACACGCAACTTCTGAAATGTGCAAGGATAAGCTATGGACGCATGGGAGAAGCAAGAAGGCGAGACAGCATTGGCATACGAGTGGTTCTGTCGATATCGGGATATGGGGCGGACTCGTTCTCATGCGGCACTATGTCATGCCTATGGTAGGAAGGAATCCTATAGGTCTCAATTGCAGGTTTGGTCTAAACGGAATAATTGGGTATCTCGGGTTGAAGCCTATGAACTTCATCTCGAAGAGCAAAAGCGTCACGAAATGGAAAGCGAACAGGTCAAGGCAGCACGGGAACATATCCAACTTGCTGACGAGGTGATGGAAGTATTGCTGATGAAACTTGCTTGCCTTCGTGAGTCTGATATCAACGCAACCCAATGGAAGAATCTTGCCGAGTTTGCAGTCAAGACCAAGCGTGATGCGTTGGGAATTGCCGAGAAGCATGATGTGTCCGGATCCATCGATGTGAACGACAAGACTGCATTGCGTATCAGTAAGGAATTCCTAGAACGTACTGAACGCTTGTTGGCGCTACGAGGAGAGGGCGATGGTGACATCTCCTCGTGAGAAGTTCATCCTCCAATGCAAACAGATCATGGAGGATTATGAACAGCAGGGAAAGATGGAGGAGATGCGCCAATGGATGCGTCTCATGGTCAGGAAGGATATCTTCTTCCTGGCTGTCTTTGTATGCGAACGGGAAGATATAAACCGGGATTGGCTGTATAACCGATGTCTGGAGGTGCAGACCAATCCTGACGGGTATCTGGATATCTGGGCTCGTGAGCACTATAAAAGTACCATCATCACATGGCTTAAAACCATCCAAGATATCCTCATCGATGCAGAGGAAAGGATCTGTATCTACAGCTTCAACCAGACGCTGGCGAAGTCCTTCGTATCCCAGGTTAAGACAGAGTTGGAATCCAACTGGCGCTTGAAGTGGTTGTTCCCAGAGATCCTTTGGGAAGATCCCCTGAAAGGTACGTATATCGATGAAGAGGGGAAAAGACAACGAATTCCCTGGACTACCGACTCCATCCGGGTAAAACGCAAGAACAGGGCGAAAGAGGATACCCTCACTGCTTCTGGTCTGGTAACTGGGCAGAAGACAGGTGGACACTACACGATCCTTGTGTACGACGATGTGGTTACCCTTGATTCGGTGACATCCCCTGAGATGATAGAACGGACCACACAAGCTTTCCAAATGTCGCTCAATACGGGTGCGAGTGCTCCTGGAAAGCCTGTGCGTATCAGGATCATCGGTACCCGATACCATTATGCCGATACGTATGCTGAAATCATTAAGACCAAGACTGCAGTTCCCCGGGTGTATCCGTGTGTGGATGAACTCGGCAATCCAGTGTTGTTGTCCAAGGAGATATTGTCCAAGCGAAAAGCTGCGTTAGGTTCATGGGTATTCGCTTCTCAGATGATGTGTGATCCAAGACAGTCCAGCAACATGGGCTTCTTGAAAGAATGGATCAAACCATGGGTTCCGACCATCTACGAGAACTTGAATCGACTAATTCTCATCGATCCTGCCGACAAGGTGAAACGTAAGTCGGACTACACAGTCATGTGGGTGATCGGCCTTGGCGCTGATAGAAATTACTACGTTATTGACGTGGTTAGAGATAAACTTTCACTCACTGGAAGAACCAACGCTCTATTCATGCTCCATCAGAAATACCGTCCCCAACTGGGTACTTTCTACGAGGAAGTGGGAATGCAAGCCGATATCCAACACATCGAGGAGCAGATGGCTCTGAGGAACTATCGGTTCCCCATCTATGCTGTGAAGGCTACCAGTGCCAAAGGTTTACGTATCGAAGCGCTCGAACCGTTGTTCCGTCAGCAACGGATCTATATGCCGGAGGTGGTGTGGCGTAAGAACTGGGAAGGTAATACGGTCAATATCATCGAAGAGTTTGTTATCGATGAGTATCTAGCTTATCCGTATGCCAGTCACGACGATATGCTCGACGCTTTGAGCAAGTTGACCGATGATCAGGTTATTCCGTTCCTGTCGTTCCCGGATCTGATATCAGCTGAAGAGTTGTTGCGTCAGCGATTGTTGGGTAGTCGTGAGCTTGAGGAAACTCTATATGAACCATTCTGAAGAACCCAATTATACTATACGAATTTAAGCTATAAAGCACAAATAAATGATGGTACAATGAAGTATGAAAAAAATATTGACAGTATTTACTTTAATAGTTGCTTTTTCGTTCGTGTGGGCAGCAGATAAGAATATATTAGACTCTCGATACTATTTATTTTACGATTATCAGCTCACTGTAAGGGACAAACCTGTTGATTACCCTTACCATACCAAGAAAGTCTTTAATCTAGATTTTGACACGAATGTTTTCATCCACTATTTCCCATCATATGAAGCTCATCCTATCCAATGCACTCTTACCTTTATGTACACTTACTCTAGTGAAGGAAATAATAAATACTTCGACAGCACGTTAACAATAAAGAATGAGGAGATGGAGATACAATTAACTGATGAAAATCCTCATATTCTTTTTAGTCCATCGAAAAATGGAATGCTAAATTTTACTTTTCATCTCGATGAGATTCCGGAAGCTACATTGAGGAGTATTATTGAGAATGATTCTTTCGAGGTTTATATTGATTATACAAAATTGGATATGAGTGATGCTATCATTCTACAAATCAAGAATTTCCTGAGGGATTTTCTTCTTCCTGAACTAACATATGAAGATTTTGTGTATCTCGATAGAGTTCGTGGAGTCAATGTGATAAAATCAAAAATTGATTGAATTACATTCACGTATGAGTAAATCGAAACGTATTCTGCGCTCGACAAAGTGAGTTTTAATCTTAACGATTAGTTGTCTTCTATTAGATTCAACTAGCCAATGCTGTTCCTCAGTCGGGTTCCCCTGTTCATCTTTGTCGTAAATCGTAGCCATTAAGCCGATAATCTTTCCCATCTAAGTCTCCTGACCTTATAACGTCAGGTGGATTCTTTTTGCTTCACCTAAGAACTTAATGGTGTAAGGATGGCTTCTCCCTCACTATTTTCAGTGACTTTTACCGTACAGCGCTCACCTTCACATTCAGCTTCATAGATATAAGCTTCACTTAGTTGGTTATAATCACCTGAATCCACAGGGAGTTCTTTTATTTTGTTAATCAATTTATACGATTTTCCACCAAATACATACGTTTGTCCTTGTCCAACTATCATTTTTGCCTCCAATGTAATTATTTAAATCATAACACCATTAACAAAAAATGAAAGGATAAAACGAGATGGGATAATAGTTAATATCCTGATCAATCTTATCTGCTCAAAACGACACCATCAAATTTCTACAATGTGATTCACTTGAGTTGTGGATGCAAAAACCAAACGGCTTGAAGAGCTAAAACAGTCATTGTTAAACACATTGTCCGATATGGAGAATGTGCGTAGACCAACCGAAGAGATCCGGTGGGAAGCATGCGCTTTGGTGAAGCATCGAACCACTGCATTCAATCTAGGACATTCTAAGATCAAATCGATTCCATTGCATTCCAATGTACAGGTAGAAGCTACCAATACAGCAGTGAACGGCATCATGGGATACCTCATCAGTCAGAATATCCGGTGGTTCAATTTCACCACCCAAGGAAAGAACTTCCAGAATGCTGACAACATCTTCGGAGCAAAAGATCACTTGGAGCTGGTTGTATCGACATTGCTGAATGTGTTCAGCCAGTGCAATTTCTATTCTTCAACCCATTTGGCTACCAAGGATGCGTTCGTGCAGGGCACCAGTGCAGAGTTCATCGTGGATGACCTGAAACATGGAGCTATGGTGTACGACACCATCGATCCCCAAGAGTTCTATATCAGCGAAAACGACAATCGTCGTGTGGATACGTTCTACCGGGTGTATGAGATCCCAGCGAGGATTGCCTACAAGAAGTGGGGTGAGAAGCTTCCTGAAGAAGTGAAGCGCCTGATCAAGAACAATGCCGGGCATCAGAAAATCAAGTTCCTCCATGCCATCTATCCTCGCAAGGATGCCTTGGCTAGGAATGGCAATGCGATCATTTCCACACGCAAGCAATATGCTTCAGTCCATTACAGCTATACCGGGGACAGGGTGTTCCTGGAAAGTGGCTACGATGAATTCCCCGTTGCTGTGCATCGCTGGTTCCTGAATGGGACGAGTCCTTATGGAAGTTCTCCGGTCATCGAGTTGGCCGAGGAGATCAAGAAGTTGGACAAGATGGCATACCTGTACTTGATGGCAGCAGACAAGAATGCCAACCCTCCGATATTCGCACCCGAGGTCCTCAAGGGTAGGTTGAATCTAAATCCGGGCGGGCGCAACTATGCGAATCTAGCGCAGACAGGAGAGCCGAAGCTCTTTCCGTCCACATTGGATCTGAACCACCTGGCCAATGAGATCCAGATGCAGACTAGGGTGATCCAACAATCGTTGTATTCCGATCTGTTCAATATCCTGATGCGTCAGGATCAACAGAGGACAGCCACGGAAGTCCGAGAAATCAAAGGAGAGGGGTTGGTCCTCTTGTCCTCAATCATAGGCAATATGCAAGAGGAGAAGATCACTCCGCTCATCATGCGCACTTATCATATCCTGCGAAAAGGAGGGATGCTTCCGCCACCTCCTGATGAACTGGTCAATGCTTCCAAAGATGGACAGGTCAAGGTGGAGTTGGATGGGCCTCTTGCCCAGAACATGAAGGCATACCATCAGACGGTAGGGATCACACAAGGTATGCAAGCCTTGGCAGCTGTGATGCAGTTGAATCCCGATTCCCAGGTGAATGTGAACTTCGATGAACTCATAAGACAGGCCATGAGTGCCAATGGTATGCCACAGCCCATTATCCGTGAAAAAGCCGAAGTGAAGAAAATCAAGGAACAGCAACAGAAGATACTCGAACAACAGGCACAAGCCCAACAGATGCAAGCCCAAGCCGATGCGATGGGCAAACTTTCGCATACGAACGGTACAGGTGCACAACAGATGATGCAGGGAGTGGTCGGTAGATGATCAACAGGGAACAGCAGATAGATCGGGAGACCTTGAGCAAACGCAATGCACTGAAGAATGTGTATCGCACCCAAGAGGGCAAGTATGAGTTGGCAAGAACACTTCGTGAATGTGGTGTATTCGATCAAATTTCCTGTGAGCCGGGAGCGGTAGAGTTGAGGAATTTCGGTATCCGGAAGATGGAGGACCTGGGATTGCTCGATGAGGAGTCTTTGGTTGATCTCATCGATTGGATGCTCAGTCATGAATGGAAAAACCCGGTCGATTGACCGGAGAAAGGAGAATAGCGATGGATGTGAACAATGGGACCAACACTGGTGTAGAACCTGATGCCAAGGGGGCGCCTGAAGCTGATGGGATGGAACAGCAGGGGCTTGGGGAACCTGAGGGAAGCCAAAGCGGTGGTGAACATACCCTTGAGGGAAATGAGGGCACGACCAGTCCTGCGTGGATGGCACAGCTTCCGAATGACCTGAAGAATGAGTCCGACCTCCAGCAATACGCATCGCTGGCGGATTTCGTACGCAGTACGAGAGGGGCGAAACCTGATGGGAGCGAGGAAGGTGAAGGCGCTTCAAAGGAAACAGAGCCCATAGAGTATGAAGAATTCGAAAAGAGTCTGGATGCGGATAGTGATCCATTCGGAGTCATCTCCGATTCCCTGAAGACTACGTTGCAGAGTTCGGGAGTACCGAAGGAAGTAGCTGAGAAGGTATTCGATGCGCTCTCCGAGGCTCAGAACGGTTCGATGCAAAAACTGGTGGAGAAAGGGAAGGATTGGTGCGAAGCACAGCTTAAAAAGAGTTGGGCAGACCAGTACGAGAGCAAACGCAAAGCAATGTCACGGGCATACATAGCTCTGGTCCAGAAGGACAAGGACCTTGCTAGTGCATTGGATCGTACCGGAGCGAGTATCAATCCAGCGGTGGCTGAATTGCTCTCGAGGATCGGTGAATCGATAGAGGAAGACGGTTCTATCGGGAGCAATACGACAGGATCAAATGGACGGAACCCACGGGTTCCCGTTCGTTATCCAGACTGATAGGAGGCCAGAATGCCTGATTATTTGACTTTTGCGGATGTAGCGGCCGCAACACACAACGAGGACCTTGTCCCCGTAGTAAATGAGGTGACTCAGCGGGTCACCATGTGGAACGATGCTCCTTGGAAATCCTCCAGCGACATGTTGCGGGATATCGGAGGGCGTGAAGGAGCTCCACCCAGAGGTACATGGGTAGGAGTGGATGAAGGTGCCAAACCCAACAAGGGATCGATGGAGAAGTATACCGAAGAGCTCGGTATGATCGAATCCTGGTCAAGATCCCTTAAGAAGGTGATGGCGCTTTCTCCCCACGATAAGGAACTCAGATGGCGTGAGGACAGTCGTCACCTGAGGGGACTCGGACTGGATCTTGAAGAAGCCTTGCTGTATGGCAACCGCAATCAGGATCCTAGGAAATTCCTTGGATTCATGCCCCGGTTCAGTGAGCTCACCGATATCGACGGTGTATCGTTGACTCGAGAAGCAGAGCTTCCCTTTATCACCATTGGTGCGGGTGGAGACAATGCGAACGGCATGTCCTCCATTCTCATGGTGTATTGGGATACCGACGAAGGTGCCCACCTGATGTACCCGAGCCACAAGAAGGACAACGGTATGGAATTCACTGCATATCCGTATGTAGCGGAAACCCAGCCGGACGGAACCATCATCGAGGTTGCAAAGACCAAGTACGCTTGTACTGCAGGTCTCGGGATCGCCAACCGAAAGAGTGTCATCCGTATCGCCAATATCGACAACGACCCTGCCAACCTTTTGGATAACATGGGCAAGCTCGAAGCGGCGATCTATGACGCATTCGCAGCGATGCCAGTGGACTTCCAAGGAAGGGTGAAGTTGTATGCGAACAACCGCACACTCGCTTCCATGCGCAAGGCCTTCGCCAAGCGGATCGTTCCGGCAAAGTATGTTGACAGCGTCCCGAAGAATGCGATCGGGGATGTGATGTTCGACTCGTTCATCATTCGCAGATGTGACTCGATGCTTGCGACCGAGTCCAAGATTGCTTGAGGAGGTGATCCAATGCTGATTGAGAAAACTCGGGCTGCATTCGACCCGATCGTGCTCCCACTGACCAATGTGGGAGCGAATTCCACCCAGAACGGGGTGGAGATTGACTTCGATGCCAAGAACCAGATGGTAGAGACCAATGAGGTTCTGGAGGTGTATTTAACGGAGAAGGCGACATCTGCAGGTTCTCCCACTTTGCAGGTCATCGTGGAGACCAAGAATCCCGAAGGAGTGTATCGCCAAGTCGCATCCGGAGAGGTTGTTCCTCTTTCTGCCTTGGTCGAGGGAGCGGTGGTGTACAAGGTCGCACTTCCAGACGGATGTGACCAGATTGTACGGGTAAGTCTGAAGAACGACACTGCTGACACCTTCACCGGAGGATCCGTCAGTGGGTTTGTGAGGCCTTTGTGATGGATACATATATCGCTAAACGGGATTGCTACTACAACGGCATGTTCCTCAAGAAGGGACAGACGTTGAAGGTGGCGAAGGGAACGGACATCACATTCAAGTTGCTTGAAAAGGTGTCCACGGATGAGCCTGTCGAGAAAAAGACAGCCTCGAAGAAATGATAGTGGGGGCTTCGGCCCCCTGTTCTCCAGGAGCATGGCATGACCGAATTGGAGTTGTTCAACATCACGCTCTCACTGTTCGATAGGGAAATCACGCAATCCGATTTGGATAGTGCAACCCCATCCAGAGAGATCCGGCTGTGCAGGTTGTATCTCCCCTTTGCGAAAGTCAGGGCGATGCGTGAATTCGATTGGTCATTCTTGGTCGTTCAACTTCCTTTGGATACGTCGGATGATGATGGTGGTTCCAGAGGGTATTTACATGGATACAGGCTACCTGAAGGTTATCTGAAGGTGGTGCATGCGTTCACCGATTTTCCCTATGAGGTAGCCGGAGGTAGGATCTATACCGATCTGGAGGATCCTATGGTGTATGGAATCATGGAGGAGTTGCCCAGTGAGCACGTGCCGAAGGATTTCTACGAATTGGTCGCCTATGCATTGGCATATGAAATTGCGCAATTACTGGTTCCCGATGGAAAGATGGACAATGTGGTCCTCCAAAGATACACATGGGCTTCCAGTGGGTTGATTTCTGCCGAATGCCACAACAACAGCAGGGAGGCCTGATATGGCCGACGTGTTGGTCAACAACTTCACTTCTGGTGAGGTTTCTCCGAAATTGGGAGGAAGACCTGATCTGGGTATCTACCATAGTGGAGTTTCAAAGTTGGAGAATTTCCTGATCATGATCCAAGGAGGAGTAACCCGTAGACCGGGTACGGTCCTGCTTGAAACATTGGAAGGGGAGTGTCGAATCATTCCCTTCACAATCAGTGTCCATCTTTCGTTCTTGGTTGAGCTTTCCAATCAGAAATTGAGCATCCGATACTCGGACGGTTCGTTGTATCCGCTCATGTATGAGGGAAATCCTGTGGAGGGATTCCCTGTACCGTACCTTGCGGACGAGCTACCTGAAGTGCAGTTCACCCAAGATTACCAGACTCTGTATCTTGCTCATCGGAACCATCCACCCAAGATGCTTACCTATATCGGCGGTTCTTTCATGTGGTCCACCTTGGAACCTACCACCGATTCGAAGTATGCAGGAATGTTCCAGAGTGCGGGCAACTACCCGGGATGCGTGGCATATTGTTCGAACAGATTATGGTTTGCCTCCAGTGAGAACCATCCATATCGACTATGGGCTTCAAGACCATTTGTCACACACGATTTTAGGACATTCGATATCGTGACTTCGGTTGATAAGGTGATCAAGGATGCGCCATGGCCGGAAGGATGGGAAGAAGACCAAAGTTTAATATACGAGGATCAGACTATCATTCGAGAAGTGACCAGTGCAGACAATGCCATGGTACTCGAGGTCGGTTCGAACCGAAACGACAGGATAGAATGGCTGACCGTGGGGCAGAACCTTCTGGTGGGGACTTCGAGTGGGGAATGGATCATGCCGGGTAATATCGATGCGCTGAATCAGTCGATCATGCAGGTCTCGGCATACGGTAGTGCTTCCTTGCAAGCAATGAATGTCAATGAGGATGTCCTGTTCATCCAGTCGGGAAAGAAACGATGCCGTGGGTATGTGATGTCCAATGGTGGATACTCTTCTCCGGATATCAGTTACACAGCCGACCATATCCTCTCAAGTGGTGTGCGGGAATGGGCATTCCAAAGGGTTCCCGAACCCCGGGCGTACATGGTGCTCAATGACGGGACCATGGCGGTCCTGTCCTACAACAAGCTTTATCAGATCCAAGGGTGGTCCCAATGGACCTTCTCTGGCTTGGTGGAGTCTGTTGCAGTCCTGGATACTCCGACAGGACAAAGTGTCTGCATCGTAATCAATCGAAATGGTACTCGAGCGATAGAACGGTTCGATGAGGATTCGAACGTCCATAGCGACCAACACAATACCGATACACCAGATCCTTTCGATTCGATACTTGTCTCCAACAGGTTCGAGACGCAGTTGGAGAGTGGTTCCTCCATTGGTAAAAGCAAGAAGGTCTCGAAAGTCGTGTTGCGTCTGCTGGAGAGTGGGGCTTTCATGGCTGGTTACAACGGGTTGGAGACTTATAGCAAGCATATACAAGAAGGGGATGTGGCCATTCGTTTAGGTGGTGGTTATGACAAGGAATTGAAGATGGAGGTCCGGTCGATTGGAGACGAACCCCTCACCATCCTTGCGATGGTGTACGCCTTGGAGGTGGCCTGATGAGTTTGCTTTTGATAGGAGCTATCGCAGGAGGTGCTCTCGGACTTGCAAGCGGTGTGTCCAAATCCAAACAGCGTGAGGCTGAATACCGTGACAAATTGGAAGATCTGAATCGACAGAAACAGGTTCTGGACACGCAATTCAACCAAGCTAAAGAGAGCCATCAACTGGCGACCACCCAAGCAAAAGAGCAGGTATCCGAAGCCAATGCGGAGCTGGACCTTCTTGGACAGGAGACTATCGACAACCGGGATATGGCGTTGGAACAGACTTCCAAGGCGGGTTCGATGCAAAGCGAGGTCAACGCCATGCAGTTGGCGACCTTGGCTGTCCAGAATACCCAACAGGCTGGTGATGCACGACAACAAGCTGCGACCAGTGGATTTCGTGGAACTGGATCAGCGCTGAATCTGGTGGACAATGCTAAAAGGTCAGCCCAGTCCGCTACTTCCCAAGCCAAGATGCAAAGCAAGCTGTCTAATTACCAAACCTATGCCTCTGCGGTGAGCAATTATACATCCGCCAACCAACAAGCTGCAGCATACGCCCGAAAAATTGATCAGAACAAAAATGAATTGGACCGTCAACTGACCAAATTAGACCAGAACCTGTCCCATACACAGGATATGTATCAATTGCAGGGAGGGTATCTGGCTTCGGATATCGAGTACTTGAAGAGTGAAGGCAAGGATGCTTTGAAGGATGCCCAGTTATGGGATATCGCAGGTGGAACTTTAGGTGGAGCCCTCAATGGTGCGGGCATGTTCGCATAGGAGAATAGGATGGGCATCAGATCGTATGTAGAAGGAATGAAGGCGGATAGTGTACAGAATGCCACTAATCTCGGTTGGAGTGCGTTGGGGATAGCCGCCGACATGCACAATCAAAAAAAGGCCTTGGATCAAGCAAAGGAAAAGACCGATATCACCCGGGAATACAAGGGAGCCCAAACGGCTGTGGACGAATTCCTCAACGACTTGCAGTACGATAGGGATTACCAGAACTACAACCAACGGGTCGAGGAGAAATTCTCCGAAATCGCATCCACCATCCAGGACAATCAACTCTTGAGCGACGGAGCCCGACGTGAGCTGATGGAGAGTTTTCTTCCGCAACTCAAACAGGAGACTTTGGGCAAGACATCGATTCTCAGCACCAATGCACAAATGGCGGAAATTGAAGTGGAGATCGAAGGATTCGGAGATACGGTTGCCAGTGATCCCAACAAGGGTTTCTCTGATGCGGTCTCCGACTACCGTTCCCACATCGAAGATTTGGGAATCTTCAATGATTATACTGTAGGCAAGATGGTCGAGGAATTCTCATACTCGACCGCACCACTTAAAGCCTTGCAAACACTTCAGAGTGAATACCAAGAGTATTATCTTGATGACAGTTATTCCTTGGATTCCCGGGTAAAAGAGATCGGTAGCGAAATGGAGCTCGATGCCCCACAGGAACGGGCGTTGAGGAAAAGTGTCACCGAGTTCCAGACCAATTACGATAAGAACATCGATATGCAATTCGCTCAGCAGAAGGACATCCTTCTTGGAGAGATTGCGGGAGCGAGAGACGCTGGGGAGTTGTTCGATATCGAATCGATCGATGCTTTGATAGAGCAAGTACCCGCACGACATAAACTGGAATTGTACAAGACAAAGAACACTGCGCTGGCGAACAATGACGATGTGTTGTATCAAGGTCTCAATAAGGTAATCAACGAGGGACGTGTACTTACCCAAGATGAATGGCAGCTTGTAGACATGTTCCATGATCCAAAGAAACGAGATAAGGTCTCGGAAGAAATACTTGTCAATCAAGGTAACGCTTTGCTCTCATCGGGAAAGTCTCTTGCACAGGCGAGGATGGCGATCGATCAGCAAGAAGGTCCCATATCATTGAAGAACCGTACAGAGGCTAAGGCGAGGTTAACAAAAGCATACCTTGAGCAAGAGTCGGAAGTGTCCAAGGTGGCTCAAGATTTGTTGGGCTCGGTTGGCCATACACCGATGTTCAGTCAGATTCCCCAGGGAGATTATGACCAAATGGTCAAAGCTGGCACCCGGGAAGCTCCTCCTATCGATGTGGATGAGCTACAAGTACGGGGAGAAACGTATGTGGACGAACAAGAACGTCTAGTGACGAGCTTCCTCTCAAAGAGTCCCTCGTTCAAGCTTCCGAATGCCCCTCTGACATTCGATCCTGCTATCAATACAGAACCCATTGGGAATCCTTCAGACGAAGAATCGGTTGAATCGGATCCGATCATCCAAGAAATAGCACAAGAAATCGTGGCTCGTCAAATCGAAGAGGCGATACCCGAGGGTGGAGTGGATGACGAATCTACTGGAATACCTAGCAGCCCTACTGGTTCCTCGTGGTTGGGTGCCTATGAAGAAAAGGTCGCTCAGCGTCGCAAAGAGGTTGCGCAGGAAAGACTTGCATACCAAGAGGAGTTGGATAGGCAAGCAGAGTATGTCCAGAGGCAAGCTGGTGCTCCTAAGGATGAAACACCTCAAGCGGTTAGGACCAAGTTGCATGGCGGGATGTCTCAGGTCGAGTTGGTGACCACTGCTCTCCAGAGCATCAAGGATGGTGAAGGACGATATATCGCAACAGAAGAATTGGCATTGATCAAGGACGATTCGCTTAGACAAGAGCTCACGACTCTTTCTGGAATCCGGGATTCTTTCAGTATCGACAGTCCTTTGGCTTTGGATTTCATTGACCAACTCAGACGGGATCCTACGGTCAGCGATAGCCAACTCGGAACGGCAATCAGGGATTTTGTCGAACGGGGGTTCATGAAAGCCGAGACGGGTGATCGCCTGACAAAGAAATACAGCTTCGCTCAGACCGATAGACGGGATGTGCTCACCAGAGATATCGATGAAGCGGTATCTGCTGTTTTCCCAAGAGGTGCTGGAGAATATCTTGGTAACGAAAGAAGCAGATTGAAGGAGCGTGTTTCAGAGGCTGTGGATGCGGCTATCGCCATGAATCCAGATTTGCTTGGCAAGGATTTCGCCCAACTGCAACAACAGATAGGGATCTTTGTGACTGGAGAAGCCTCTAGGGAAGTTCTGGGCAATCTCGAAAAGGTGTCAAAACTCATGTCCGAGGGGAATATTTCCCGTCGAATCGACAATCTTGAGCACAGTGATGTTTCCACTTTCCTTCAGGATGTGGAAGAAGGGCGATATGATCTGTTGATAAATTATGACTTCGTGCAACAACCAGAGATGCGCTCTAGTCGGCATGACAGTAGGGAAGTCCTTTTGGACAAGGTTGCCCAAGGGATGTCTCCATATAGGGATTTTTCCGATCTCTCTGAGAACGGAACTATGTTCGAGCGGTTCAGGGTTATTGCGAATACCAACTTCATCCTTGCAGGAGGAACGCTCGAGAAGGCTCTGACTGGATCTTTCGGTATCAAACCCTCAGACATGAAGATCGTAGGAAAGCAATGGGCATTCACAGATCCTGAAGCTGATGGATTATATTTCATCGCCACCGATACCGATGTCGAGAAACGGGGAACTCTCGGGTGGGGCATGGCTACCACAGACTATGATGGGACGAAAGGATTCATCATGTTCCGTGACTACGTGGATCCTCAGCTTGCCTATGATATCGAGAATCTTCAAGCACAGATGAGTGATCCTCTGTTCGAGCGAAAGAAAGTAGCTGCGGATCAGAACAGGAGCCAATCTCCCTTAGGTACCGGAGGGTTGGGGTATTCCCCAGTCAGAGTCCAAGAATCCTTAGACGACCGCTATTACGGGATAATCGAGGCACACGAGACGAAAACGAAAGAACTACAGGTACTCATGCATGACATCATGACCTATCGACACAACCTATTGGGTACAAGATCTGGATCGCTTCCCAAGCGTCTGTAGGAGAGTGTATGACGAATATTGAACAACTGATGCAGGACAGCGAAGTGATGCGGATGCTCAAGATAGGAAATCCCGAACGGTCCAAGGATTTTCATGGGGATGAGTTGGAAATAGGACTGTTCGACATAGAGCGCCAATTGAGGCAACCTTTTGAACAGGCGATATACAGTTCTGAAGATCCCAACGGGGCAATAGAACGGTTCGACACCTCTCTTATGCTAAACAACCTAGGCATAGATATGGAGTCGGCTCAAAGGATGTCGGAAAGTGGTTTCGCCTCTTCTGCAACTGGCATAGATACGAGAGACAAGAACTACTGGGAAGCCCTTAAGACTACTGCACAGCATTCACATTGGCAGGACATGAAAGGTATCACCACTTCGCTGTATAGGATCACGGGTAATACCGATTTCCTAGATGTGGCCAGAGAGTATGACGGGAAAATCCATACGAATCCAGTTTTCAACACTTATGGGAAATTTGGAGACTTGGTACTGGATTCCGTACAACCGACGATGTCATCACTCAAGTTTATCACTACCACGGCATTGCTCTCGTGGATTCCCGGAGGGATTGCGAACAAAGTGTGGGGACCTGCAGTCGCACGAACGGTAGCCAAGGGTGGTGGTATGGCAGCTGCCGGAGTCAACTGGTTCTCCACCGGATACTCTCAGGCAGGAGATGTACTGTACAACGTGATGCAGACAGAGGATGCCGAAGGGAATACACTGCCATGGGATTCTCCCGTCGGAGGGGTGTTGTTTCATAGTCTAGCTGGACTGATGGGGCTGGTCGAATTGGGGAGCATGGAGATGTTCCCTTGGTACAAGCAACTGAAGACTCGTTTCACCAATAGGGAATTGGCGAAACATATCGAGCGAGGACTTTCTTCAGCGATCAAATCAACCGTAGTAAAAGGAACAGTCGGAACAGGTACAGAAGGTGGCGAGGAAGGGATCCAGACCGGATTGGGTATTGGCTTCGAGAATGCCTTGAAGGCTATGGCAAACAAGGATGGAGCTGAATTCGATATCACTTCTCTAGGGGATACGGTCTCTGAGGCTGCCAAGGCAACATATGAAGCTGGCAAAAGCATGTTCCTCACCAGTTTCCTGACTGCAGGAATTGGACAAGGAGCATATTCTGCGAGGCTCAGGGCTTCTTCCAGAAAGAACTTCACACCATCAAAGAATTCCATCCCAATCGATTCCTCATTTGTCGGTGTGCCGAAAGGGAAGTTGGAAGAGAGAGACGAGAATGCCGTTTCCGGTCCGATCGAGCCTATCAGGGTAGTCAATGTCGGTACTCACCTTGCGCCAGTAAATGAAGTGGAATTGGAAAAGGCTACGAGGGCAGCTAATAATGGTGCCGAGGCTATGGAAGTCATTGTCGAAGACCTTTCTCCTATGGAATCAGGAGACCAGCTATCTATCCTCAATCGGGCTGCAGTGGCAACGGAAGCGAAGATTATCGAAAATGAGAAGCTCGGATTCAACTCCGAAGAAGAGATGGATCGTGCTGTCTATCTCCTCGCTTCCAACACGGAAGCGATTCAACGAACAGATTCTGGTGTAGAAATCACAATTCGAAGCGAGGATGGAAAACTCTCGAAATTGGCATTGACTCTCATTGAAGAGGGACAAGAGACAGCCGATCCAGATATCTCATATGTAGATGATCCTGAAGCTCCCTATTCGCTTTCCCGAATGACAGGGGACAGGGCTCTTGAGTGGCAGGAGCGTCAAATTATCAAGCAAGCCATAGGTGACATCGTTTCCCATACTGGGGGGAGAATCTCTACCGCAGACCTAGAAGCGAACGTCGATGCAGTGAAATTGGCAGCAGAAACTCTTGGAATTCCAACAGATCGGATGCTTGAAGATAATCTAGTGTTCAAGCTGGAAAAAGCTTCCCCAAAAGGAGAGAGAGGAGCGATCGAGAATATTACGATTGATGGGAGAAAACAGTACACCATTCACCTTTCCGAAAAGGCTGATGCAACGACTCTGCTTCACGAAATCGGTCACTTTATTAGAGGCACAGCTTCAAAGGAGCAGTTGGCCGACTTCACTGAAATCTATGGTAGAGGACAGCAAGCAGTCTGGCTTGAGGATATAAACAAGATCGGTGACAAGTATGAAGTCAATGGTAAGCAATTCGAAACCTTTGATGAGGCCAAGCAGCTTGTTGAATCTAACGAAGAAGCTTTCGCAGATGATTTTGTTGCGTATCTGAGAACTGGAGAGGCTCCCTCGGAGGGATTACAAAATATCTTTCATAGGATGAAGGCGGTTCTCCAAAGATTCATGAAGGAGTTCGGATATCAACTGAATCCTGAGGTAAAACAGGCCTTTGACAGGTTGTTGACACGGGATGGACAGGGTGTCCAAGGATCTTATGGGACAATCCCAGCGGATGCTCAAGGGAATGTCCTGTTCCAAACTCCGGAATATGAGGCAGTTGTCCAACGGTATAAAAACACTAGGCAATGGATGCGAGCTCCTAATGGAAATCCGACGAATCTTACAGAACAGAAATGGGTACAAGTACGAACACCATCATTTAAGAAATGGTTCGGTGATTGGGAATCTGCTTCACATAAAAAATATCTAGAAGGGCTCCCGATTGGGATTGCTCCTGGCAACCAGTTCGAGGCTGACGGTGTCTCGTTGTCCAAAAAAGTTTCCTCTTGGTACGAGGGCGAAGGATATTCAGTCGTAGATGTTGCCCAAATCGGGAAAGTGTCGCTTGATAAGCGGGCGGTTAAGAATTCCATATCACACGGTCTTACACGAGCTAAAGCTGAAGCGTTTGCCATAGTTCCAGAAATTTTGAGATTTGGAAGGCTCATCGACCAGCATACATCCGATCGTGATGAAAATTTGTCCATATATGTTCTTGCAGCTCCAGTACGGATAGCGAAACAAGATTACGTGGGCGTGGTTTTGGTAAAAGCAGATAAGGGCACCAAACGAATGTATGTCCATGAGGTGGTGCTTAAAGAAAAACTCCAGCAATCTGCCTTCAAGACCGAAGCATCGACCACTGATACCAGTGCGCTTAACGGAGCAGGTACTGGAGCTATTAAAAGAGTAATACAGAATATCTACGCTGTCAATGAAGCACCCAAGGTAGTGGACGAAAACGGTGAACCGAAGGTTCTCTATCACGGTAGTCCTGCCGAAGGAATTACACAGTTTGATCGTCAAGGTGCGAATGGGGGAGAGCATGGATTGATCTACGCAACCGATAGCGAAAGGGGAGCGGATGATTTCTCTTATGAACAACTTCCCGGGAACTCAAACCTTTCGTTCCGCCCAGGTAGGAGAGGACACGTATATCCACTATACATGAAGATCCAGAATCCGTTGGATTTCCGTTCTCTGACTACAACCGACTATGACAACATCAGGTCTGCCATAGAAACTTATGGTATTGATCGAGAATCAAAGCTACAAGCTCTCGATGAAATGATGCTCAAGGAAAGGGTAGGACATCAGTATGCGAAATTTGTCGCCTCAGATTTGCTTTCGCATCTATCTGATTATGATTACGATGGATTAATCGCAGAGATGAGAAATGGAGGGCCACTCGAATATGCTGTCGTTTCTCCCATGCACGTGAAGTCTATCGACAACCAGGGAACTTGGGACTTTAACAATCCAAATATCTTGTTTCAACCTTCACCTCCACCTGAGTCTACGGAGTTTAAGGTATGGTTCGGGGACTGGGAGCTCAACCCAGAAAATGCATCCAAAGTAGTAAAGGATGCCAAGCCACTAATCGTGTACAACGGCGTACGTACTGATCCCGGGGATGTATATACTTCATATTCCAACGTTCGTCCTGAAGGTGGTAAGTTTGGGTTTTTCTTCACGCCATATTATGATGTCGCTAAAACCTACGCTTTCAACAAGTGGGAGGACAACGAGCGAGTATATGGTCCTGTAAAGGAAGTATATCTGAATATTCGCAATCCCTTGATGCTTGATCGGTGGATGTATACGTGGGATGCGTTTAAGAAAGAACTTGCAGAGAAACATGTTGAGGTCGATCAAGAAGTCGGGTGGAAGAGATCGTTCAGCACATGGAATTACTTCGTGAGCGCCCCTGCGAGCAAAGAAGCATGGGTAAATTCCGAAGACTTGAAATCCTCTATTCAGAAAGCTGGCTATGACGGAGTCATCTTTAAGGATGATTCTGCCGTGGGAGAGCAATTCGGTGGCAATAAGAGAATGTACCATGAAGATTTGAAGAAACTCCCCGATGATGCAGGAATTGTATATGTCGCCTTCTCCCCCAGCCAGATTAAATCAGTCAACAACCAGGGAACATGGAATCCTGATAATCCAAACATTCTCTTTCAGGAGTCACCACCGAAATCATCTGAAGAATACCAAGCACTCCTTGAAAAGACTCATGCAATCCTAAAAGAGAATGGAGTACTGAAAACTTTCTATCATGGTGGAGAATCTATCATAGAAGATTTTATTCCAGAGAGACGTGGATCCAATTCTGGTGCGCAGGATGCTGAAGCTGGGTTCTTCTTCACCTCTGAGAGGGAGGTAGCTGAAGGATATGCCAACAGAGCATATCCAGTGGCACAGGTCGAACGACACAACAGGGAGATCGAGCGATTGCGTGATCTAGAGCTACAAGCTCTCGATTTGGGTGATGATAGCTTGTCAGAACAATATGGAATGCAGGCTGAGGCTCTAGAGAACCGAATCAATGAGATAGACACCCAAATGGCCACCGGAGAATTCTTTGGTGACGGAAAAGTCACACAGGTCCATATTACCTTGGAGAATCCTCTTATTGTTGACATGGGAGGCGAAGAAAAGGAATCGTTTACAGATTTGATTGACCAAGCACAATCCAATGGGAATGATGGGTTGTTCGTCCAGAATGTGATCGACAGTGTTGATTCCGATATTCCCTCGAATATCGTTATTGTTTTTGATGCAGACAATATATTTCAAGCTCAGGATGCATTGAATAACCAAGGTGCGTGGGATCCCGATAATCCGAATGTTCTGTACCAGAGAGCTCACAATCCCTACCGCAACTGGGAGCCAGAGATCACCGAGACTGGCAAGATCAAGGGAGCTCCGGAATGGGTTAAGAGCAGAAGGGATCTTAACCATTTGAGACATCTGCTCAGAAAATTGGTGAAAGAAGGGGAATCCGGACGATTCTGGTATGAAGAAAGTGCAACTGAGGTTTGGAGAATTACCCAGGGTGATCACGGTAAAGCTAAGAAATTCATCCAGCTACTTTCCATCTATAGTCCCAATAACAATGTACCGAACAATACGCTCATGGCAATTCGAGCTTACAATCATTGGGCTGCAGGGTTGCCGGAGCAAGAACTCCATTCTGGGATGGGGGAGTTGGATAACAAAGCAAAACGTGCTTTGTATCATGACGAAGATTGGATAGGACGGAAGACAGGGTCCTTTTACGAAAATCTCATGTATGAGCTGGTGAGAAAGTATCCTGAGTCCTTTCCTGATATAGACATTTCTGATGTTGCTACCATGGACCTTTGGATGGCTCGTGCATTTGGGTATCTTGTTGAAGCCTATTCAGACGATAAGGGCTCCGGTAAATATTCCTTCAGTGAGAATTCAACCCGAAGGCTTGCCGCCGAGCTGAATGAGAAACTTAATGCTGGAGACGTAGCATGGACTCCCCATCAGATCCAGGCAGCAATCTGGTCTTCAATGAAAACCAGGTATGAGCTTCCAGAGATTAAAGCTAGGACAAACAAAGAGAGTGTAAAGAAAGGATTCTCTTGGCTTGAAAATGGAAAGATCAAGAATCCTACTTCAGGTGAAGCAGAGAAACTTCACAAACAACTATGGCGAAAATATGCGCTTGCAGAGGCAGGGACCTCGGCAGAAGTGAAGAAACTTGTTGAGCAGTCTGGATTCTCTTTCAAGGAGGCGATCTATGATTCATCCCAGATTGTCACTTGGGAAGCGATTCCTTCATCTACCTTGGGTCATGGTATTACATCAGCTTCTACCGAGACCAAGAAGCGATTCACCGAAGAAGCAAAAGCATTGATTTCTGATGTGGAGGGAAATGATCTGCTGGCAGAGAAACTCGGAGTTCCATTGGCCTTTGCTGCCAAAGGTGACGGGGCATATGATGGAACAGTTACGCCGAACGTATTGTCTAATCTTTTCCCTACCAGAGTTCAGGGTCAGAGGATCTCTTTCGATACAGTTCGCATGTATGCACGTGCGATACAATACATATATAAACAGGATGCGGTACCGTTCTTCAAACCGGATTCTACCCCGATCTCATCCAAGGCCGACCAAGAAGAACTCTACTTCAAAGTGGTGAAATATTCCCGTGATGAGAAAGGTGAGATCACAAAGGTTTCGACCATACCAAGAAGTAAAGTTGAAACCCAGGCTGAAGCTGAAGTGTTTCGAGAAGAATACTTGAAAAACAAAAAGAATCTCACTTCCGAGGATGTGCAAGTTCACGGTGGAAAGTTTGCTCGAGCGATGGTATATACCTTCAAAAATGCCTTGGATGATGGTATACTGAAAGAGGTTCTGAGTGAGCTTCAACAGTATCTTGGAGATGAAGTTGGCTATACGAGGACCGGGAGCGAGGAAATCACACTGATCAACTTCAGGGATGATTTCACCCATGCTCCTTGGGTTCATGATGAGGATTTTGTTAGAACCTTGGATCTTTTCTTTGAAGACAATGCTGATAGATTTGGCATCATCAAAGATACGAGGATATTCACGGAGGGGGAATATGGTCCGGTATACGATTGGTCCGAAAGCGAAAGGGAGAACACCGAAACATCACTCGAGAGAAGCTTCTCCGGACGATCCGATCTACACTCGTGGATTCGCAGTCGGCGGGCATTATTCGAGGAAATCCTCCAGCGATACTCAGGAGAAGAACTCCGAAGACTCGAAGAAGGACTAACCTCCCGACAGAGAACTACTGAAGATTCACTACAAACAGAAAAAAATACTCTCTATCAACTATCAGACGAAGCTAAGCAAGGTTTGTTGGAAACCCGAAAGAGCGAAGTCCGGCAGGCTATCGAGAATTTCTACTGGATTCCAGAGAATGTACTACAAGAATATTCGGGAGATGAATGGGCTGATAAGGAGTTAAGTTTTCGAAGACATCTCCGTGAGTATCCTTGGATATTGGAAGAGGCGAGAAAATTTTCTGATACCGACGATTTCCTAGTCCATTTACAAACCAATACTGAGATGGGTGAATATCACTGGGTTCTTGAGGACGAACTCTGGTTCAAGAGAGTGCATGCCTATTCAAGAATGATGTCCCCTAAAGACAAGGATGCGCAGTTTGTCCGGATGTATACCGGGACCGACAAGGCTTTGGTTGGACTTGGACGAAGACTGCGTGGTTATGAGGATGTGGAGAGTGTTGGCAATGCTGGAACCAGACGGCGGGGAAGTTCTCAACGGATTGTATATCGGTGGGGAGCTTTCAAAGGTGTCTCTCCCGTTGTGAAACGACTTGATGCCAATTCCACCGAGGAAGAGCTCCAACGTGCAAGAAAAGCCATCCAAGATAACCCCAGACCCTACAGGAAGGCTCTACAAGTCATAGATCAAGCACAGGATAGGGTATTGGAGATGCGGGGACTTGCCCCTGATTCTGAGGCTACTAGGGATGCCTACTACGATATGTTGGGAGAGCAAATGGAAGAGGCTCTCAACGAACCTCTCCTTCTTAACCAGATGACAGACCGTCAGGCTGCCGAATACCTGCGAAACACCAAAGACAAGCGGGAACGGTATAACGCCAGGGAGAAGTTGGCTACCCATGACGGTGTGATTGCCATGGAACAACAGGCCAATGCCGAATTGAAAAAACTTGGTGCCGAGAAAGATCAGGATATCAGCAAAGCTAAGAAGCAACTTTCTAAAGTTCAATCAGAATTGAAGGAAGTATCTGATAGTCTCCGAGATGAAAAGAAGGCTTTGAAATCCACCCAATCGGCATTGGACAAAGAACGTGCCCGTGCTTGGAAACTAGTTGAAAAGCTTGACGAGAAGTCCAAACAGGCTTCGAAGGTGGGCCAGTTGGAACGAGAACTTGCCGATCGTCGGAACCGTGTTGGCGAATTGCGTCGGGCTTTGTCTGCTAGAAACCTTGAGATGCGAAAGATTGCAAGGAAGGTTGAATTACTACAGGCCAAGTTGGAGAACCAAAAGCTACTTGAAGCATTGGAAGGAGTGCACAAGAAAATACTCGCCACAGTGAAATTCAATCCCGATACCATCGATGCTTCATTTGAAGAATCATTCAACGCAATCTATCGACTACTCGACCAGAACCAGAAGCCCGGTAGATGGGAGCTTCTTCCCCAGCAGATGAGCCAGTATATCTCCGAGGCAAACCTCCATTGGATTCAGCAAGGAAGAAAGATTAACCAATGGAATCTGGGTGAGTTGGAGAAACTATTGGAAGCGGCCTCCTTGATGCGCATGGATGCCAAAGTCATGCTGGAGCGTAAGAATCTCCAACGGATGGACCGACTCCAGAATATCGCATCCCAGATGTATCGCCAAACCTATGGGGAATTACCTGAAGTAGGTCCCGGTTATGGATCTCTAATGAATGACATCATAGATGATCTGACGCAAAAACGAGACACATACGATGAGAATATCTTTGATGCGATGTTCAATACTATCCGGGCTTCGATCGGAAAAATGCAACGGATTGCCCGTATGCTGGATGGGAATAAAGAGGGTGTGGCATACCAACTGCTTGTACGGGAAGCCTACGAAAGGATGACTGAAGAACTCAGGGAATCTTATCGCAGACTTCAGGATGCCGATGCGAAGATGAAGGAGCTGAAGATTACCAGCGATTATCTGGCGAAGAAATCTTATACCTATACAACGCCTTCCGGCCAAGAGAAGACGTTACATAAGGGAGAGGTTATCGGTTTGTATGTGTACTCCCAAAACCCCATGGGAGCGCAAAAGCTGATTCACAATCGGGGAAACAATATTCCACCTGATCAGCTCGCCGAAGCAATCGGGACTCTTACCGACAAGGATAAGCAATGGGGTGATTACATGATCGATTCCCTTGGAGGGGATGAAGTCTGGGAGCGGATGAGAGATACCTATTACGAGGTATACAACCGAAACCTTGGAAGACGACAAAGATATTTTACTTTCGTAGCTGATGGGAAAGTCGATGAAGGTAAGACCGATCTCCTTGTCGGTCCTCAAGGATCAAAGATCCGTTACGTTGATAAGGACTTCACAAAAATTGTGAATCCCCATGCGATATATCCGTTGAAATTGAATGTGACACATACCTTTACCAGCCAAGTGAAAAAGCAGGAACATTTCATCAAGTGGGCTGACTGGACCCGTGATATGAACTACCTGCTTACAAGAGGCGCAGTAGGACGTATCATCGATATGAATTTCGGACCAAAGTTCCTGAATGTGGTTCAGGAGTATGTGAACGATGTGGGTTCTCCCCAAGTCATCTTGGATGATATCGAGCGAATCGGTAGCAAGATCATCTCGAATGCTGCGGTTGCAGCATTGTCATTGAATTTTCTGACGATGTTAAAGCAGCTTCCTTCTTTCAGTGCTGCACTTCGGGGCGACATCGGCGCCATGGAACTCTTCAATGTGGCCTTGAGGTTGTCGAATCCGAAAACACATGAAGAGGCGGTGAAATTCATCCATGAGATGAGTCCTTATATGCTCAAGCGTTCGATATCTGTCGAGGTGGAGAAGTACAACGCATCCGATTTCGATTCTTTTCTTGGAAGAAAGATACAAGCTTTCAATGAAAATATCGGCATGAAAGGCATCCAGATCATGGACCAAGTTGCAGTAAACACACTCTGGTTGGCTGCTTATGACACTTACGTACGAAGGAATCCCAATGGTTTGGATGAAGAAGCTTTGAAACAAGAAGCGACTTATAGAGCCACGCAACTGATCAGTGAGACCCAGCCGACATCGATCGTAAATGATTTATCATCGATCCAACGCAAGAAGAGTCCTTTCACTAGGGCGTTCCTTTTATTCTCCAACCAGATTTTCCAGTACATCAACATGATCTGGTACGACCTTCCAACAAGTGCAAAGGCATATATCGCAACCAAGAATCCCAAGGAATTGAGAAAGATGTTCGGGATAGTCATGAATATGGCTATCTCCGGAGGCATGATCATGCTCGTCTCAGGAGTTGCCTTCAGGGGAGATGACGATGATGAGAAGTATTGGGACAGGATAAAAAGAGAAATCTTGAAGATGATTGCAAGTTATACGCTTCCAATCGTGGGTAATACCGTCTCCCAAGGAGTAAGTGGTTTCTATGGCGGGGACTTGGTGGATTTACCGACTGCCTTCGGAAGAATGATGGGAACCGCAGTTACGGATTGGGACAAGATGAATAAGCGGGTATGGGATCTACTGGATGGTATTGGATCGGTTGGCGGTTTGCCGACTGCTTTCATCAACCGGGCAATAAAGAGTCTGCAAAACGAGAATCCGTTTGAATTGCTGGGATCGACATATGGTGATCTATGGGAGGCTAGATGAGCAAACAGTACAACAACGCAGGAAGATCCCTGATTGTAGATGAAGTGGTTGAACTGAAGGGATTGAAAAAGGATTCGGTTTCAACCTTAAGACAACAACTCGATGCTCAACTAATCAAGCGTGATACGGCGGAGATTAAAGCTCAAGTTTCTCTTATAGGTGCGGACAATCATGTGACTGTTTCAGAAAAGCTCATTCTAGAAAGGGAATACAAGATCATTGAATCCAACCATGGAATCTTGGTCTCGAAGGCTGAAGAATGGGGTGTGACCGAACAGGAAGGATATCAAGAATATCTTGTAGCCTACCAAAATCTCTCTTCATTTCTGGATGTGCTTTTGAGCGATATGACACTTGGATCTGATATAGACTCACACCTTTATATGAGCGGTTTGTTCGACGAGCTGTATAGGACATCCTCATTATTGGAGGAGCAGTTTTTTCGATTTACGACGGGGATGCTTGGGGGATTGGACTGGCGAATAAAGTTCGAAGTAGTGGTGAATAGCTCCACAGGGATAACTGTCCCACTCGACAACACGCCTACGACACTTTCAGTTATGCTCTTGCGTGAAGGTGAGGATGTAACAAATGAATACGATAGTTCAGCATTCGAATGGGCGCGTGTCTCAGAGGATAGGGTGGCTGATTCCTCTTGGCGTGATGGTGTGGATTTGTCTGGGAAGACCATCACTGTATCGCATGACGATCTGATTTATGGATCTGCTTCTTTTCTGTGTAGGTTCCGGTATCAGTACAGCGATACCATGTATTATTCAAAGAGTGGCTTTGTAACGTTGTCCGAAGAAGTTCCAGGACCCCCAGGAGAACAAGGTATACAAGGACCTCCTGGAGCAGATGGACAACCTTCTTATTTCCACCTGAAATATTCCAACGACAATGGAGCCACATTCACAGATTTTCTTGGAGAAGTCCCAGGGAAATACATGGGGACCTATGTTGATTCCAGTTCGGATGACAGTGAAGATCCTGCTGACTATACGTGGGTACTTGTTAAAGGCGAGAATGGAGAACAGGGAATCCAAGGTCCTATGGGACCGGACGGTGTCTCATCTTATCTGCATATTAAATACTCCAATGATGGTGGAACTACTTTCACAGCAAACAACGGTGAGGATGTCGGGGACTACCTCGGTCAATACGTAGATCATACAGAAGCCGACAGTTCAGATCCATCCGTATATGTTTGGAAAAAGATAAAAGGCGAACAAGGGGAGCAAGGACCACAAGGAATCCAAGGGCCTCAAGGAGACCAAGGAACGCAAGGTCCCGCTGGGGCAGACGGACAGCCTTCATACTTCCACGTAAAGTATTCAGACTATTCAGATGGTACTGGCATGAATGATGTTGGTGGAGCTTATATCGGTACATATGTAGACAATGACCCCACGGACAGCACTGATAAAACCCTTTACACATGGGTTCTCATAGAAGGCGCACAAGGGCCACAAGGGAATCAAGGTATTCCCGGTGTGGATGGTGAAAACGGTGAAACATCATACCTTCACTTAAAGTACTCGGATGATGGTGGGGTAACATTCACAGCGAATGATGGGGAAACTGTAGGCGATTATCTAGGGCAATACGTGGATTTCACAGAAGGAGATAGTCCATACCCTGCCGATTACACATGGAAGAAAATCAAAGGGGAAACCGGAGAACAGGGACCACAAGGGTTACAGGGTATTCAAGGTCCTCAAGGAGACCAAGGAATTGAAGGACCCAAAGGTGACGATGGAGTATCCAGTTACACTCATATAGCCTACGCCACTGGCTCTAATGGAGAAAACTTCTCCGTGTCACACTTCTCCACAGCAACCTATATCGGCATGTACGTGGATCAGACCCCGGCCGACAGTGGCGTCTGGTCGGTCTACAAATGGACGTTGATAAAAGGTGCAGACGGGGCGCAGGGCATTCCAGGACAAACTGGTGCTGATGGTCTTACCGCATACTTCCATACGGCTTGGGCAAACAACGACACTGGAACAAGTGGTTTTAGCACAACAGTCTCTTCCGGGAAGCTCTATATAGGAACGTACACCGACCACACCGAAGGTGATAGTTCTGATCCTACAAGGTATAAATGGGTTAAGGTAAAAGGTGAGACAGGGGATACAGGTCCTACTGGTACTTCAATAACCTCTGTAGATGTTGAATATGCAATCAGCACTTCCAGTACCACGGCACCAACTACAGGGTGGACTACTAATTCTCCAGCGTGGGAAGATGGAAAGTATATCTGGTCACGTACAAAAACTACGTACAGTGTGGGAGACCCAACCTATACTAATCCTGCTTGCATCACTGGAGGTAAGGGGGAAGCTGGTAGTACAGGTCCAATTGGACAGGGTGTGGAAAGCATAACGGAAGAGTATTATTTGTCCACTTCAAAGACAACTCAGACTGGAGGAATCTGGGCTACTTCTCCTCCTACGTGGTCCACTGGTAAATACCTTTGGACACGGAGCAAGATTGTCTATAAAAATCCTGCCGACACTAAATATACCACTCCGGTTTGTGATAACTCTTGGGAAGCGGTGAATGTTGTACAAGACGATTTGAATGCAAGGGATAGTCAATATGGGTATAAATATAAAGCAGACATAATAATATACGGAGATAGTGATAAATTATATCCAGTCGTAATAAAGTCTGGAGACCAAACCGTGATGAGAGATATCATGGTTAAAAGGTCTTATTCTGAATTAGCTCCACCAGATTGGAATACTTCTACACACAAAGGAAATCTTACTCTAAAAGTAAAAGCAAATTTTGGAGGTTGGGGAGGGGCAGAATACTTTTGGACAATTCATGAATTGTCTGAAATGTATTCAAGAATGTTTGGCGGATGTCTCCATACAATGTCTAGTATGGGATTTGCAATTTATTTAAGAGGTGGTGGAACAACAGGAGCCGCCTATCATCTTTATAGCGATCAGTCACTTACAACCACACTATATGGTGGAGTATCACCACAAATATGTTATAACAACGAACTCATGGGAGAAACAGGGCCATATACATGGTACGCCCCGAGCCTTAAAACATTCGCAACTCTAAAGCCTGATACTCTACATGAAGCAGATGAAAAACTTTTAGAATCCAAAACAGTTATAATTGGTCCTACTATTAGACCTTCACTCCAATCCTCCGGCACTACGCTATCGGTTGTCGGTGGAAAGCTAGATATCAATGGAGAAGAGTACCGTGTACCTACATACTCTCAAGACCTTGTAAGTAGCGAAGGGCAGGGGTATATAAGTTTCGATGGAAGTGATGTTCAATTCGTGAGAATGTTCCCCAATGCTACGGCGAAGATAATCGAGTGGAAGACTTATGTTGGTTACAATTCAACCTCAGTACAATGGATTATCGGTCGGTTCAAAAAAGATGGAGCTACTATTCAACAAGAGACTTTGATAACTCCTATTCCTAGCGATATATTCACCAAAGACAAATTCATGGACATCTTGGCAGAAGAAGACTTGGGCGAAATGAGTTTGTGGGCGCAAGCTTTGGGTGTGCAACAGTTCTTTGAAAGCCTAGCTACAGTTGATTTCTTTGCGAACAATATTACTACTAGACGGCTGGAGATAATTAGAGGCCTTTATAGGTTTCTGATAGACTATAATGATGGTGCTACGAACCCGATAATTCAATCTTCCTACGATGGTACTATTGGCTTTGAAATCAATCCGACAAGTGGATTGGTTAGAATTGTTGGTACTGGTGAATTTGAAGGTAGTGTAAAACATGAGGCTTTTGAGACGGTTAAAGGTCAGAATGGAGCAACTATAACTATCCCCACAACCAAAGAGTTGTGGAGTACGGATGAGTTATATGGTGAATTATCTACTGTGTCAACAAATGGAACAATAAATAGTGCTAGTGGTTCTTATAAAGGTGTTGCTTTTAATGGAATTTCAAGATTGCCAAGTAGCACTTCTAGAGGGTTAATTTCAACCAGTTCACGCTTGGATCAAAGTTCATATAGAAATGAAAATTATTATCTTTTACACTCGGCTTTTACTGTGCCAGCAGGATGTTATTACATAACTATAAAGTTTGATGCGGCGATGCAAAGCACAATTTATGATGGACTTGTTTCAATAGTAAAAAATCCAATTCATACGAATGTTAACAGTGCCGCTTCAAATCCAGGGACTGTTGTTAGGGATGCAAGCAATAATTCAATGACTACCTACCCAGAATTTAACACCTTCACATATTCCTTTTATTGCACACCCGGTGAAACATATTCCATATGGTTGCGGGGTGAAGAGTCGAGAGATAAAAATTATTACACATATGTAAAAAATGCGTATTACTACTTCTATACCGTAGCTGGTCCCGGTGTTCTCTTGCGTTACACAAACAACACGTATGGAGTAATTTCTCCGGGGCAATATCGTAATGAAGCCTTCTCACTATCATCTCCACAGTCTTGGGTGCATACCTCAAATCTAAACTTTATGAAGGGTGATGTCGCCTTTAACAATGCTGTTATCCAAACACTCACAGAGGGTATAAGACAACCAGCAACTGGAAGTATAACCATAGAAGAAGTTGGAGGTTCACCCGAAACCTTCACCGTCCAGTCAGTTGTTCTGAATGCGAACAGTGTATCGTTTGGGACTTCGGAAGCTGGGGATAAGACCATAACCAAATGGGGAGAAGACGGCTCAACCCAAGGCGTGTATGAGAGTTTTAATACAGCTGGAATAACCTTATCCGTTGCACAACGGAGCATAAGAGTTTCTTCCATTCTGCCGAAGACACACCCTGATAGCCCGGAAATGGATTTCCATTTAATTGGTAGTGCCAACGAGCCTTTTGTTGGAGGATATTTCAACAACTTAGACCTTGATGGCAAACCAATGTATGGGTGTCGAGCGTGGGTGAATTTTAATGGGGTTGGGGTAGTTTCTCCTCGTGCAAGTAGAAATGTCAGCACCGTTGTCGATGCGGGGGAAGGCCGGTATCGGATAAATTTTGCCGTCCCCATGAAGTCTACCAACTATGCTGTCACTACAGGGTCAAGACAAGACGCTGATGCAAACGAAAACGCATATGATTTAAGAATTTCTAAATTGGAGGCAATTACCCTTGGGTCGGTGTTAGTATCACACGGATATTATACTACTTCAAATGTTTATAGGGACTGCTCCTATGGGTATGTTGCAATTTTTGAGTGAGGTGAATATGAAGGCAGTGTATAAAAATGATGACAATTCTGTTTGTGTGGTAATTCCCACAAAAGAAGCTTTGTCGAACCATTCGATTGAGACTATTGCGTTAAAGGATGTGCCTACAGGACTCCCCTTCTGGCTGGTAGAAAACTCTGAAATCCCATCAGACAGAACCTTTCGTGATGCATGGGAGATTCCGGAAGAGTGGGGTGAACCAGATGGCTATGGTTCACAGTACAACACCTTTGAAGAGTTGGAAGAACTGGAATCAGAAGTGGAGGTACCCGATGCTGAAAATTAACCCAGAGAAAGCCCTCGTTATCACTCAGGAGCGAATCAGGGCATGGCGTGAAGAAGAGTTCAAGAAGAATGATATAAACCTCCAGAACGCATTGGTTGATGGAACAGACACCACACAGTTTGTTGAGAGGCGTAACTGGCTTCGTGACCTTCCTCAAATGTGCGAAGGGAAAACAGTCGAAGAGTTGAAAGCCTTCATTTTGGAACTCGGTGTGGTTGGAGGCTGAGCATGAGCGATATGGTCCAAGTAGCAATCATTACTGGAGTCATTACTCTGGTAAACGGTCCACTGGTAATAACTCTCATATCCAAGAATTCAAAGAAGAATGATGAGATCAAAGAGTTGAGAGAGGATGTCGGAAAGTTGTTCAAATTAGTGGATCGGATTGCTGCGGGACTAACTATCGGACTAAAGAACGACAAGGTAATATTTGAAGCTTTCCGGAAGAACTCGATCAATGGGGATTCAGAGATCCAAGACAAAGTCATGGATGACTATTTCACCGAATGTACGGTTGAAGGATTTAAAAGCGGGAGGGAGGAGTAATATGGCGAAGAAGATAACGTTGATAATCTTGATTATTTCATTTGCAATTGGGTGTATCGGGTCATGGTTCGAAGTGTTCAATATGGATGCTTTCACCAAGTTCCTAATTCACTTCAGTCCGTTCTATCTCGGGTTGATTGCTTCGATCGGAACCAATTCGGCCATCGAGAAAGTGAAGAAACTCAACAGTACTCAATAAGTACTCAAACTGGAGGACAGCATGGAAATAGTCATGGGAGTAATTGGAGCTGTGTTTGCAATTCTTCTAACTCTGCTTGGGATTGAGAAACGGAAGAACAAGAAAAAGGATGTAAAGATCCTTGAACAAGAACAACAGATTGTTCAACAGAAAAAGCAGACTGAAATCTACAAGATCAACCAAGAGCACTTTACAGAAGCTTCAGAAGCCATGGAAGAGATTGAGGAAGATCATAAGCAGTTTGAAAAGGGAATTGAGGAGGCGGAGACAGATGAAGAGATTATCAGTATTGCTAATGATATCGTTGCTGATTTTAACAGGGTGTCAGACCGTTCCTCCGAGTGAGCCTTTGGAAATACCACTGTTCTCCGTACAAGCACCAGAACGCCCAACACTACAGCCGATACCAGCCGATTCGTCGGGTGCTATAAAAACTTTGACGATGAATACGAGCAGTTTAGTAAGGCACGTTGAGAAGTGGGAGTTGTACGATACTATGAAAGAGTCATACTATCGTACAATACTTACTATCCTGATTAACCAATGAAAAGCATTCCTTTGTTTTGTTTCTAACCTGAACAAAAATTGTGTTATAGTGATTAGTGATCAATCACGCAATGACGAAATTTCAGGTGGTTAGTTATATGTTTTTCCAGTATCAGTCAGATGAAGTAAAAAGCGCATACATATCATATCTTAGAGGAATAGCGAGCCTCTCCAGATTGTTTTCAGATAGTTCAAGCCCATATATACCATACAGAGCTTCCGAAAATATATTCTGTCTAGCATTTGGAGCTAAAAATGTCTCTAGAACGGACTGTTCAGCTGATGCGATGAAGATTATAGAGGAGAATATTAATCTCGGTTTTGGCATTAAGACATTCTTAGAGAAGAACAATCAAAGTTTTGAGAAAGTTGCTGAGTTCAATAAAGATCTAACTGAGGAAAAAAGAAAGACCATGTCTCCCGAGGCCCTTGTTCGGCACATTGCTTTCTTAAGGAATCGACGGATAGAATCAACATGCGACTTGCTCGGTTTGAACAAATTGATTTACCATTGCGTTGTTAGAAACAATGGTGTCATAAAAATTTATGAACAGAACATGGACATGATCGATCTTGATCAGATTGTACTTGAATTGGGTTCAAGGCATCTACATTTTGCTGATGGCCAGAATGAATATCAACTAAACTTAACCAAGAGTACTCTGCTTAAACGTTTCTCCTCAATGGGAAGAGAATTGTTTTCATTCGAAGCCAAGATCTTAAGAAATCCATATGATCTCATCAGATCTTTAGGCACCGAAACGTATGTTCCCGAGATTACTATTCCTCCGGTCATGAAGAGACAGATTAAGCGAAAGGCTACCGTGTACCTTCCACTTTATTCTCCACGGGACGTTGATAATCCAAAAGTATTTCCAAGGAGTGGTCTCAATCAGTGGAATGCACGAGGGCGTTCACGACATCAGGATGAATTGTACATACCAATTCCTCTATGGGTGCACCGAGAATTCCCAGAATTTTTTCCAGACAGAGATACTCCTTTTGAGTTGACTCTCCCGAACCAGAATGTTCTGAAAGCAAAAGTTTGCCAGTCTGACGGAAAGGCGCTTATGAGTGATCCAAACCAAGCTCTTGGGCATTGGCTTCTTCGGGATGTCCTACGTGTGAAAGAGGGTGAGTTGGTAACTTACGAGGATCTTATAGAGATCGGCATTGATACTGTTGAAATTGTGAAGCACAGCGATCTTTCATTTGAGATAAATTTTAAAAAAATCGGGACATATGCAATGTTCGCTAAAAAATTCGAATAGGTGCTGCATTTTCTATCTACAGCGGATATACTAAAAAAAAAGAAGATTCTGGAGAACATATGTATACGGTTGGAAGTTTGTTTGCGGGTATCGGCGGTATTGAAAAAGGCTTCGAGGAAGCAGGTGCAAAACTATCCTGGGCTAATGAGATCGACTCAGCAGCATGCATCACCTATAGAAAGAATTACAACCATACACTATTCGAGGGCGATCTTAACGTTTTGATTTCCAAAGCAAAGAGTGGTGAATTTGAATTTCCAAAGGTTGATATTCTCACTGCTGGATTTCCATGTCAGGCGTTTTCAATCGCCGGATACCGAAAAGGGTTCAACGACGAACGGGGGAACCTTTTTTTCTCTATCATGAAGATGGTTGAGTTGATTAGGCCAAAGGCATTATTTCTTGAGAATGTAAAAAATCTAAGAACTCATGATAACGGACGTACTTATAAGATTATCAGGGATGCTCTGGACGATGCAGAATATACGTTCACCGATTTTGTGTTGAACACAATGGAATACGGAGGTGTCCCCCAGAATCGCGAGAGGATATATATTCTTTGCTTTGACAAAAATCTAGATTCGCTAGACCAAGATACTCACGAAAATCTTGAATCAATATTACTTCCTGACAAAGTATTATTAAAAACGAAAGTACGAGACCTTCTAGAAGATAGAGATCTTGAGGATAGGTACTATTACAATGAAGAGCACCAATACTATGATAAACTGAATCAAGCGATGAAAAATCCAGATACGGTTTACCAATGGAGAAGAGTATATGTCAGAGAAAATCAGAGTAATGTTTGTCCTACATTGACTGCTAATATGGGAACTGGTGGCCATAACGTTCCTCTCATTCGAGATTCAAAGGGCATTAGAAAACTGACACCCCGTGAGTGTTTCAGGTTGCAAGGGTTTACAGATGATTATAAGTTGCCCGATGCCCTTGCGGTTAGTCATCTGTACAAGCAAGCAGGTAATTCTGTGAGCGTGCCTGTAGTAAGGGCGCTGGCTGATAAGATGCTCAATTTGATGAGTAGCCGAAGAATTTAAGAAAATGTAGTAATGTCTGATAAAAACATTGCGATATTTCTCTCTCGATGCTAAACTATTCATGACTGATTTATATCTATGCACCTTCTCTTATTATAACTATTAGCCTCAAGGATAGTTAGGAGGGGGTGCATTTTTTTACTATATTATGTTTGTGCAGTTGTAAAGAATCGCAATAGGAATATTCTGTTTCGTCACAGAAATAAAATTTCATGATACATTCAGCCATGAGTGTTAAGCCGGAAATTTCGTCTGGTGCAACTGTGACAAGGTGAGTCTTCTCTCAGTGGTTACTAACATTGAATAATTTTATCAGAATTTCGAAACTAGGAAGTTTAGGCGGAAAAGTGGCTCGTATGTATTCTTACCCGAAATGAAGATTTACGTTTATCTAGGACATTATCTCCGAACAGGACGAAATGATACTATTTCTGATAATCTTGATGAGGTCCTTGAATTGGAGGCTTAGATATATTGGGTAAGATCTAAGCCAGCAATTGTCTCTGAACTTCCATTACACTCTTCATGTCAGCAGTTTTAAGGTGGAGATAGTGATTTGTCATTTCCTTGCTCTCATGGCCTACAACCGATCTCGTGATTTCTCCACTCACTCCGGCAACTACAAGTTGTGTATTGAAGAAATGTCTCCAACTGTGGAAGGATAATCCTCGTTCAATACGATCTACTTCGGTGATTCCTATTTCTCGCATCTTTCTGTACAACGAATTTGCAAATACTCTCCCAGACATAGGCGTTTCTCCATTATTCAGCGAGAATACAAAACCATCGGTCCTATCTGGAGCGAGTTTCATCAAAGTCGAATAAAGTTCCTTGGTAATTGGGACCGTTCGGATATTCCCACTCTTTGTAGATTTGAGCCCATATTTCTCATCCCAGGAATGCTCAACAGTAATATGGTCTCTATGAATATCCTGGACTCGTAATGCTCGAATCTCTCCAGCTCTGAGGCCTGTACAAGCACAGAGTAGAGACGCTGTATAGCTGAGTTCATTACCCCAATGTTCCGGATCGTTCAGCAATTTAATTGCTTCTTCCTTCGTGAAAGCGTCACGGGCGTTTGGTTTTTCAAGAAGTGGTTTAACCAAAGTTGCTGGGTTTGATTTTATAATATTCTGTCGAACCGCCTCATCCAACATGATGCGTAGTAGGCTCAACATCTTGTTTGCTGTGGATCGAGACACTTTTGCTTTCTTGGGAAGATCCAATAACCAAGTGTTGATCATAGCGACTGTTAGCTTGGTAATTCTTTTCTTACCAAACGTAGGGAGAATATGTTTCTCCATAGATTTTTTATTGAAATCACAGAAGGATCTCGAGTAAGACCCTCCACGATTGATTTTATCCATAACATAAGGACATTCCCCCCAAACCCAGAACGGCTTAGAAAACTGGTTGAGTGTGGTGGCCTGTTTTATGGATGTAGGAATCAATCGATCTTGCTTCACAAGCTGAAGAACATAATCTCTTGCCTTCGATTTTTTGGTATGTCCAGTGGAGATAGAAATACGATTTCCATCCTCATCATATGCGTGGTAGTACCACACTACTTTTCCACTCTTCAGTGTCCTTTTATACAAGGAAAAATCTTCACGAAAACGCATAAAATCCCCCATTCTTATTGGTGTCACAACTGGTGTCACACATAGGGGTGATGATTCTCTGATAAAAAAGAACCCTCACCATGTTGTTACATGATAAGGGATTAACGTGTGCGGCAAAGAGGACTTGAACCTCCACAACCTCTCGGTCACTAGCACCTCAAGCTAGCGTGTCTACCAAATTCCACCACTGCCGCGAACTGACAGAAGAAAACCTACACTATTGAGGTGTTTTGGTCAATACCAATCCCATAAAAACCCTTATTCCAGACCCTTATCAAAGCATCAACGCCTCAAATTTATCCAACAAACCGGTAAATGCGTCAAGAGCTTTTTCCACCGGTTCAGGAGTGGACATATCCACTCCAGCCAATCGCAAAGAATCCATCGGATAACGTGATCCTCCCGACTTCAAGAATTCTAGATAACGATTCTTATCTTCTTCATTCCCTTTGAGAACCTTCTCAGCCAATGTTATCGCTGCGCTGATTCCTGTTGCATACTTGTATACATAGAATGCACGGTAGAAATGCGGAATCCTTAAGCCCTCGAGGTCACTGAGGGAGAACAACTTCACATTCGGCCCAAAGTACTGTTCCATCAATTTCCTGTATGTTGAACGAAGCGATGCAACGGTATTCGGTTCACCCTGTTCGGCCTGCTGGTGCACAAGCATCTCGAATTCTGCGAACATGGTCTGTCTGAAAAGAGTCGCCACGACATCGTCTATCTGCTTACCGAGAACATAGGCGACCATCTCCTTGCTCTCCGCGTGCGATACTAAATAGTCAGCTAGAAGCTGTTCATTGAATGTCGAAGCTACCTCTGCCTCGAAAATCGTGTAATCATACGAAGGGAAAGGATTGTTTCGTGCACTGTAGTATGAGTGCATAGAGTGTCCCCCCTCATGTGCTAAGGTAAAGACATCTCTCAGGACATCCTCTTTGTAGTTCATCATGATATAGGGATATCCGCTATAGATACCGGAAGAGAATGCTCCACTTCGTTTGCCTTTGTTTTCATACCGATCTACCCAACGAGCAACGGTGAGTCCCTCCTGCAGAGTCTTCACATAATCCTTTCCCAAAGGTGAGAGTGCCTTCCCAATAACATCGACAGCCTCTTCATATGAATGTTTCACCGTTATGCCTTTTACGATAGGCACGTAAACATCGTAATGGGTAAGCTTATCCACACTGAGAAGTTTTTTTCGTATTTCATAGTATCTATGAAGTTGGGGTAGGGCATGGTGAACAGCACTAACCAAATTATCGTACACGGAAAGATCTACTTTGTCCGGGAACAGGAACATGGATCGTGAATCGGGATAGGAGCGAACTTTCGCTCTGAAAAGATCCTGTTTAATACTCGCATCGTAAAGGGTGGCAATTGTATTCTTATGTTTATCGAATACACGGTAGAATTTCCTATAGGCTCTTTCACGGACTCTCCTATCGTGATGTTGCATAAGATATCCGTAAGTGCTTTGTGTAAGAGGAATTTTTCCCTCCTCAGTAACGATATGCCCGAAATCGAGATCAACATTGGTCAATGCGCTGAATACTTCCTGCGCTTTGCCGCCAATTTCTCCCTGTAAAGCCATTATCTTCTCTTCTTCAGGGCTCAACACATGGGGTTTGAAGCGAAGCATCTTGCGTACCATGATACGATAGTCTTCATATTCAGGTTTATCCAGCCAAGAATCTATTTTTTTCGTCTCAATGGCAAGGATTTCTGGTTCAATAAAACTGGTCGCTGCAGAAAAACGGGTCATCAATTGATGGGCAAGACTCTGACGCCTTTGGTTGATAGGATCACCACCATCAGTTGCATGGTTCAAGAATGCATATTGCATAATTCTTTCGGCTACCTTACCAATATCAGAGAGCCACTGGAGTACTCCTAGCAATGTCTCGGATGATTTTCCTATCTCTCCTTTGAATTTAGTACTTCCATCTATGGCTGATTCAATTCTTTCACAATCTTTTTCCCATTGTGTATCATCTACATACAGAGCAGTAAGATCCCAAGTATTCTCAAGCGATACGTCCTTTCGCTCTAATATGATATTTTTTTTAGCGTCAGCAGACATGCAGTACCTCCGATTGTTCCAATTGTTGAATTATTCCTAGCATTCGACGAGCAGCGATTGCACGATGACTTATGGTATTTTTCTCCCGCTCACTCATCTCAGCCATCGTTTTATTTCCATCCCCTACAAGAAATATTGGGTCGTAGCCGAAGCCACCTTCTCCGTATGGTTTGGCTGCAACGTATCCCTCAACAGTTTCCTGTACAACAAAGCGACGGTAGCGATCCAATACCAACGCCATTGAACAGACAAATCGTGCAGTCCTTTTATCTTTGGGGACATCTTTGAGTTGGTCAAGCACATAGCGGTTCTTTTCGATCGCATCCAGTGGACGTCCAAAAATGTCGGTTCCATACCTTGCACTGAAAACTCCCGGAGCACCATCAAGCGCATCGATCACAATCCCTGAGTCGTCCGCAAGCGATATTTTTCCGGTACTATTGTAGAGATGGTCGGCCTTTCCGAGAGCATTTCCGACAAAGGTTTTCTCGGTTTCCTCAAATTCGAATCCAATGCCTATATCAGCAGGAAGGATGATTACATGAGGAATCATAAGTGCGGCCATTTCACCCAATTTGTGTCTATTTTGTGAGGCGAATAAAAGTTCCATGTCCTGAAAATACCCGATTTAAGACGCTCCGTCTATCAGATTGGTTAAATAACGTTTAATAGCAGAGATACCTGAATCGACCGTTCCCTTAGGTACTTTAGTTAGTTCGGCTACCACTTCATGGGTTATTGATCTGGCTCGATTTTGCATTTGTTGTCTACGTTCTAGAAATAATTTGTCTTCTCTTTCATAACGACTTTTCATTTTCTCTATTACGAATGGCTTAGCATTGTTATATTTGAGCATACCTATTTCTCTCTCACAAAAACACTTTTCAAGGAAATGGTAATCCCTGATGTTTGCGATGTGAATAGTCCTCTCTTTTCTTTCATAGCTCTTCTCAAATGCATGACTGATGCTTCTAGCTAACTCGGTCTCTTCCATATTCATAAATGCGGCAAGGAACCTGATTTGATTGGCATCCAGTTGCTCTGAACACAACAAGACTAATTGCAGGAACCGACGGCGGAAACTTTTTGATGAATCGATCTTCCTTTTAACACGACGGCAGACTTCAGTTTCTGTGCTCCATGTGAAGGAAGGTTCACCTTCTGTCTTCGATTTCAACGCACTATAGGAAGTTTGATAGTCGGAAGCAATGAGGTGATCGAAACTATCAGTCGGGTAGGGGATTAGTGTATGTTTCCTATTGCTTCGCTTCAATCGTTTGATATATACATGAGCTTGCATGTAGGCTATTCGACGTATGAAATTCTCAAATGGGAAACCTTCATAGGAGAAGGAGTCTATCATATGTTTCAATCGTGGTTTTAAAGAGAGCAGAAGATCTGCTGCAGCCTCCTCTTCCAATACATGGACGCTTACAGGATAGCTATAGATTATGAGAAGGCAACGCTCTTCAATTTTTTGGTATAGTAGATCGGCCTCCTTCCTTTCCTGATGATGAGCCGATGTGAGCAGCTGTTGATAGCGCAATACAAGCTTGGTGAGTCCAGTGCCCATTCGTATACCTCCTTTATACAGGAATACTCTTAGCACAGACTATACCAAGTTACATTTGCATGACATTATAAGTATTTTTATTGAAAAAAGAAAGTCATGACCACCGGCATAGCCGGTGGCTTGCTGTCAGCCCTGTAAGGGCCTGATACCGGCAGCAGCTAAAGCTGCG